>JBKBRD010000128.1:0-8893 GCA_046292405.1 Allobosea sp.
AGCCAGAACACGGCGCGCCTATCGGCGGGCGGCACGCGCCCTGCGTCGGGCGCTGGCGGTGAGTCGGTTCCCTGCCGCGCCGGAGCGCTGCGATAGCGCGGAATGAACAGATGGATCGGCAGGACGATGAACAGGTGCATGCCCGCGAAGGTCAGCAGCGCCATGCGCCACCCGAACGCCTCGGTCAAAAGCGTGGCGACAGGCCAGAAGATCGAGGAGGAAAGCCCGCCCACCACCATCATCAGCCCGATGACGCGACGCGTCTTGTCCCCCATCAGCTGCGCGATCGTGACGTTGCCGACATTGGCCAGCGTCATCGCATGGCCGATGCCGATGACCATCCAGCTCGCGAGATAGCTGACCGGTCCCTGGGAGGCCGCCAGCGCCGCCAGCCCGAGCGCGCAGATGACAGCGCCCACGCTCATCGACCGGCGGGTGCCGCGCATGTCGAAGTGCCGGCCCAGCGCCGGCGCGATCAGCGCGCCGATGACGAGCAGCACCGTGACGCCGCCAAAGATGACGGCCGGGCTCAGGCCGATGTCGCGGTGGAGATCGAAGACCAGCACCGAGGGAACCCAATAGGTCGTGCCCCAGCCGATGATGCGCGTCAGCGCCAGGCCGGTGAGCAGCGGCGCATGGCGCGGCGGGCGCCGGCCGGACGGCGCGGGAGCGGGCAAGGGAGTGGACAAGCGGGTTTCCCGGCGACGCGGCGCCTCAGACGATTGTTCAATCTGGAACTATCGCGTTTCCGCCGCCTTAGGCAGCCCCGGCGGCGCGACGGCCGCATGCAAAAAAAGCACTCGATTTCAGTAAGGAACGGTCAACCTCCTTGCGCCATTGTGGATTGGTCTCGCGGACAGAGTTCCGGCGGCGTGTCGAGGGGTCGAAGCGCAGCCGCATGCGTAATCAGGAGTTACATAGCCAATGAAGTCGCGAGACACCCTGCTGCGTCTCAAGCGCTTTCAGGTCGACGAGAAACGTCGGCGCGTGAGCCAGATTGAGATGATGATCGCCGAATTTCATCGGATGGCCTCCGATCTCGACCGTGAAATCCAAAGCGAGGAAGCGCGCGCCGGCATCTCCGACCCCGCCCATTTCGCCTATCCGACCTATGCCAAGGCGGCGCTCGGGCGTCGCGACAACCTCATCCAGTCAGCCGACAATCTGAAGGGCCAGCTCGACGAAGCGAAGGCAGCGCTTCAGGAGGCCTTCGAGGACATGAAGAAGGTCGAGATCCTCGACGACCGCGAGCGCGCCAGCGAACGCGCCGCCGAAGCCGCCCGCGACCAGGCGATGATGGATTCGATCGGCCTGCGCGCCCGCCCCGGCCTCTAAGCCCGGGCTGTTCTTCCCGGAGCGCGCCGGCGCGCCGTCGCCGCGCCCCGCCAGCCTCACAGCAACCAAGCCTCGTCCCGGGACGCCGCAAAGCAGCGTCTCGATGGACGCGGGAGTCGCTCCCGCCCGGCCGACCCTCCTGCGAGAGGGCCTGACGGGCCTGCTCGCAGATGCCGGCTCGTCCGCGCCTCAGGCGATGACCGGGTGGTGCGGCACGCAATCGCGCGGCATGTGGCCCGCCAGCCGCGGATCGTCCGCCACCTCGACGCCGCGCTTGAACGCGACGAAGCCGGAGCGCTGGTAGAATTCCGGCGCGGACGGGTGATCCAGCGTGCAGGTGTGGACCCAGAACCGGCCGATCGGCTGCGACCAGGCGCGCTCCAGCGCCCGGTTCATCAGCCAGCGCCCTGCGCCCATGCCGATGACGCTGTCATCGAGCCCGAAGAAGGCGAGTTCGGCCTCACCCGCCACCCGAAAATCCAGCTCCAGCAGCCCGACATCGCGGCCATCATGCCTGACCGCGAAGAAAGCGACGGCCGGATCGGCCAGGATGCTCGCGATTTCGCGACGCGGCTTCACCAGGCGGCTGAACCACATCCAGCGCTCGCCGAGCACCCGGTAAATGGCGAGATAGCGCTGCACATCGTCGCGGCCGATCGGCTCCAGCGCCAGATCCTGCGTGCCGGGCGGGTCGGCCTTGACCGGAGGCCGCGCCCGCATTTCGAGGGAGGTGACGATGGCCGCGATCTTGCCCGGCGGCAGGTCGGTCGTCCCATCGAGAGAGATGCTCAGGCTGGCAGACATGGCGTTTCATCGCTAGAGGGCTGGGGACGCCGCCGCGATCCTGACACGATGCGGGCGTCAGATCGTCTGGCATGCTTGAATCGATCATGAACCGTTTCCCCAGCTTCAGGTCAACCGCCGCCATCCGCTCGAGACGGCCCTGGCTGCGGCTGGCGCTGGCGCTCGCCATTATGCTTGGGGCGGTGCTGCCGCATGCCACTTTCGCCGCGACGCTGCATCTTGGCGCAGCCACCGCTTACGCCCCCCACGCCATCGCGGCGGTCGACCCCGGAACGCCGCCCTGCCATGGCGCCGGGCGGCCCGCGCATCACGATCTCCGCTCCGCGCCTGCCTGCTGCGTCCTGGGCTGCGGTCTGCTCGCCGGTCCTGCGGAGACGCCGGCGATCGTCCTGGCGACCATCTGGGCCCCAGCCCGCGCCAATAGCGACGCGCCTGTCAGGGACACGCCGCCGGAACCGGCCGAGCGACCGCCGCGTTGAGCCCGCCGCTCCGCCGTTCCCCATTGACCTCAACGGCCCGCCGAGGCGCGACAGGCGCATCCGGGCGCCCTTCAAGGACGACACAAATGACACGCACATACCTGCTTTCAAGCATCCTCGCCGGCGCTCTGGCGCTCGGCGGCGCAGCCTTCGCCCAACAAGGCCATGGCGGCCAGGGCGGCCAGGGCGGAGCCGCAGGCGCGGGCGGCCATGCCGGCCATGCGGGCATGGCCGGCCAACCTTCGGCCAAAGCGGCGGATACGCCGGCCTCCGCCGCCTACCGGGCGGTCAACGCCAAGATGCACAAGGACATGGACATCACCCTCAGCGGCGATGCCGATGTCGATTTCGTCAAGGGCATGATCCCGCACCATCAGGGCGCGATCGACATGGCGAAGGTCGTGCTGCAACACGGGGCCGATCCGCAATTGAAGACGCTGGCGACCAGCATCATCGCCGATCAGGAAAAAGAGATCGCGATGATGCGGGACTGGCTCAAAGCCAAGGGCAAGTGATCGGTCTCACGAGATAGGCCGAATGGCGCGGGGGCAAGCACGTTCGGCGACGCTTGCCCTCGCAACCGGCGGCTGGCACAGAGGATGCGCCTCGGGCAGGGCGCGACGGCAGGCGTCAGGGCGCGCTCCGCAGCTGATCGCGCGTTCTGCACGAAGTGGCGAAGCCTGCACCAAGTCGTAAGAGTCCCCGGTCCATCCTGCCATCAGCCCTGCTGCGAGCCCCCGGCCACGATGAAGAAATATCTCGATTATCTGTGGCCGCTGATCGGGCTCGTCGCTGTCGTCTGGTCGGTCGATCTGCTCTGGGAAAAGCTCAAGACCGAAGCCGGGACCGACGCCGCCATTCTGGCGCGGCTGGAACAGGGCGGGCTCTGGGACAATATCGTCATCGTCGCCAGCCGCATCGGCCAGAAGATCGCGGTGATCCCGCCCGACGCCTTCCTCCATGCCGGGCTCGCCACCCTCGTCGCCTATGCGGCGCTGGCCTGGTACGACCGCATCGCGCTGATCCATCTCGGCCGCGACAAAGGCATTTCCTGGCTCTACATCTCCGTCTGCTCCTTCGTCACCTACGCGCTCTCGCATAACATCGGGGCTTCGGTGTTCTCCGGCGGCATGGTGCGTTTCCGCGCCTATACGGCGAAAGGGCTGACGGCGGCGGAGGTCGCGGTGCTGATCGCGCTGTGCTCCTACACCTTCGCCTTCGGCACCATTCTGCTGATGGGGCTGGTGCTGCTCTACGAGCCCGAAATCCTGCGGCCGCTGACGCGACTCTCCACCCATTTCGCCATCGGCGACGGCGCGGCCTGGTGGATCGGCGTCGGCATGCTCGCCTTCGTGGCGCTCTACACGCTCGGCTCCTGGCTGAAATTCAAGCCGCTGCGCTTCGGCAAGTTCGAGTTGATCTATCCGCGCCTGCCGATCGTGGCGCGGCAATATCTCGCCGCCCCGCTCGAACTCGCAGGCGCCGCCGGGATCATCTATTTCGCGCTGCCGGAGCAGGGCAATCCGGGTTTCATGATCGTGCTCGGCGCCTTCCTGCTGTCGTTCTCGGCCGGGCTGCTCAGCCAGGTGCCCGGCGGCGTCGGCGTGATGGAGGCGGTGTTCCTCGCCGTCATGCCGCAGATCCCCGCCCCGGCCGTCTTCGCCGCCCTGCTGGTCTGGCGCATGTATTATCTGATCATCCCGTTGATCGTCTCGCTGCCGGTGGTGCTGGCCTTCGAGCGCGCGCAATTGCGCAAGACCAAGCAGGCGGCCGCCATCGCCCAGGCGGAAGCCAAGGCCCGCTCGCTCGACACCCCCTAGAGCATCATCCCATCAAGCGGAGACCGGTTGATGGATCAGATGATGCGACAAAACCAAGAGATGGAGCGGCCGATCTGATTCGATCAGATCGGAAACCGCTCTAGCGCCTGAGCGCGATCGCGGCGGCGGCGAACATCAGCAGCGCGCCCGCCGCTTCGGCGAGACCGAAAGGTTCGCCCAGCACGAGCATCCCGGCCGCGACCGCGATGACCGGGCTGACGAAAGCGTAGAGCCCGGCATAGAAGGCGCCCCAGTCGCGCAGCAGCCGCAAATAGACGGTGAAGCCGATCAGCGAGCCCGCGACGATGATGAAGGCCAGCGCGTGCAGGACCGGCCAGGCCAGCAGCGCCGCGCCATGGTCGGCGGTGACCGGCTCCAGCGCCGGTGACAGCGCCACCAGCCCCACCGCGCCGAGGGTCGACTGCCAGCCCGCCAGCGTCAGCGTCGGGATGGCCGGCGCGATCGCGCGGGTCAGCACCGCGCCGGTGCAATAGCTCAGCGTCCCCAGCGCCACCGAGGCCAGCCCCCACAGCTCGAGCGGATCGCGCGCGGCCTTGTCGAGCCCCCCGACGGCGCGCGACCAGAACAGGAAGCACAACCCGACGCAGCCGAGCGCGACGGCGGCGATCTGGCGCCGGGTGACGGGCGTGCCCTCGATCAGCCGGCTGGCCAGCAGCGACCAGAGCGGAATGGTCGAGAGATTGACGATCGCGGCGAGGCCCGAGGGCGCATGCGCCGTGCCCCAGAACACCAGGCTGTAGCAGAGGGTGTTGACCAGCAGCGCCGTGAGCATGAGCCGCCAGCGCGCCGCGGCCGGCACCCGGAAGGCGTCGCGCCCGGCCCAGGCCAGCAGCAAGGGCCCGGCGATGACGAAGCGGGCGGCGGCGAAGAAGATCGGCGGCACATGCTCGGCCGCGATCTTCACCGGCAGGAAGGTGAGGCCCCAGACCAGGCACATGCAGGCGAACAGCACGCCATTGCGCGTCGGCATGGCGATTACAGGAAGCGCTGCATCAAGGCGAGGTCGAGCCAGCGGTCGAATTTGCGGCCGACTTCGCGCATCAGCCCGGTCTGCACGAAGCCGAGGCGCTCATGCAGGCGGATCGAGCCGCGATTGCCGGCGTCGATGCCGGCCACCAGCACATGCAGCCCCTGCGCCTGCGCCAGCGGGAACAGCGCGCTGACGAGTTCCGTGCCCAGCCCCCTGCCCTGGCTGTCGGGCCGGATGTGCACGCTGTGCTCGGCAGCAAAACGGTAGCCCGTGCCGGCGCGGAACGCTCCATAGCTCGCATAACCTGCGACTTCGCCGGCGATGTCGGCGACGAGCACGGGATAACCCGCATCCTGCCGCGCCGAGAACCAGGCGAGCCTGTCCTCGAGCGAGACCGGATGCTCGTTGAAGACCGCGGTCGAAGTCGCGACGACATGGTTGTAGATCGCGCGGATGGCAGGGACATCCTGCGCCGTGGCCGGCCTGATCATCGTCTTGCGCTCCGCGCTATCTACTATAGAAGACGATACGCTATGATCGTGGACGAACTGACGTCAAGGCTGGCGGAACGCATAAGGACCGAGCGCGAAGCGCGGGGCTGGAGCCTGAGCGACCTCGCTGCGGCCTCGGGCGTCTCGCGCGCGATGATCAGCAAGATCGAACGGGCGGAAGCGAGCCCCACGGCGGCGCTGCTGGGCCGGCTATCAGGCGCGTTTGGGCTCACCCTGTCGAGCCTGTTGGCCCGGGCCGAGGCCACGACCGAGCGGCTGCGCCGCGCCGACCGTCAGCCGGTCTGGCGCGACCCGCAGACCGGGTTCCGCCGCCGCGCCATTTCGCCGCTCGGGGAAGCGGGGATCGAACTGGTGGAGTCGGAACTGCCGGCCGGCGCGCGCGTCGATTATCCGGCCAGCGCCTACGCCTTCATCCGCCAGCAGATCTGGCTGCGGGAGGGCGAGTTGGATTTCACCGAAGGCGGCGAGACCACCCGGCTGCGGCCGGGGGATTGCCTGGAGCTCGGCCCGCCGGTCGATTGCGCCTTCTTCAATCCTGGGTCGGAACCAGCGCGCTATGTCGTCGTCGTCGTCAGGCGGTGAAGCGCCTTCGCCAGGCTCGAGAGCCTTTTCGTCCATCCTTCGAGATGCCGCTTCGCCGCTCCTCAGGGTGAGGGCTGGTGGGGGATGAGCTGAGACAACACAATGCGAGCCCTCATCCTGAGGAGGCCCGCCAGGGCCGTCTCGAAGGATGCTCCAGAGGGCTCCGGAGCCGCCTACACCGTCCCCACCGTCTTCAGCCTGACCCGCGGATGGATCTCGGCCTGCGAGATCACCGGGGTCTCGCGGCGGAAGCGCTCGATGATCTGGCGGGCGAAGGGGCGCACCAGGCCCGACGTCACCAGCGCCGGCATTTCGCCCATGCGGGCGGCGTCCTCGAAGCGGTCGCGCACCTGGTGCACGAACTCCTGCAGCCGCGAGGGCTGCATGGCGAGGTGGCGATCCTCGCCCTGGCCGACGATGGATTCGGCGAAGACGCTTTCCCAGGCCGGCGAGAGCGTGACGATCGGCAGGCTGCCCTGGCCGTTCGAGAACTGCGCGCAGATTTGGCGGGCGAGACGGGTGCGGACATGCTCGGCGATGTCGCGCGGGTTCTTGAGCCCGCCGGCAACCTCGGCGACGCCCTCGATGATCGTGCCGAGATCGCGGATCGAGATGCGCTCGGAGAGCAGCAATTGCAGCACGCGCTGGATGCCGGTGGTCGAGATCTGGCTGGGAACGATCTCCTTGACCAGGTCGGCATGGTCTTTCGGCAGTTCGCGCAGCAGCTTCTGCACCTCGCCATGCGACAGCAGCTCGGGCATGTTCGACTTCAGCACCTCGGTGAGATGCGTCGAGATCACGGTCGCGGCGTCGACGACGGTGTAGCCGCGCAGCTGCGCCTCGTCCTGCAGCGCCGCGTCGATCCAGGTCGCGGGCAGGCCGAAGGTCGGCTCCAACACATTATGGCCGGGCAGGTTCACGCTCGCGCCCATCGGGTCCATCGCCATATACTGGCCGACATAGACCAGCCCGTGCCCGGCATCGATCTCCTTGATCTTGATGTAGTAGTGGTTGGCCTCGAGCTGGACGTTGTCGACGATGCGCACCGCCGGCATGACGAAGCCGAGCTCGGCCGCAAGCTGCCGGCGCAGCGCCTTGACCTGGTCGGTCAGCCGGTCCTGCCCGCCCGGGGCGTTGACCAGCGGCAGCAGGCCGTAGCCGATCTCGATCTTCAGCTCGTCGAGCTTCAGCAGGTCGTTCAGCGTCTCCTCTTTGGGCGTGCCGTCGGCCGCCAGCGGCGAGGCTTCCTGCGCCGCGGCGGCGACCTTGTCGTCGTTGGCCTTGCCGATCTTGCCGAAATGGTGCGCGAGCCAGGCCGCCCCCCCCGCCAGCGCCAGGAAGGGCAGCATCGGGATGCCCGGCAGGATGGCGATCAGCAGCATCACGGCCGCCGACATGCCGAGCGCCTTGGGATAGCCCGAAAGCTGCTTGCCCAGCGCCTTGTCGGCGGCGCCACGCACGCCTGATTTGGAAACGAGCAGGCCGGCCGCGGTGGAGACGATCAGCGCCGGGATCTGGCTGACGAGGCCGTCGCCGACGGTGAGCTGGGTGTAGTTGCGCGCCGCGTCGCCGAAGCTCATGCCCTGCTGGGCGACGCCGATGATGATGCCGCCGAGCACGTTGATGAAGGTGATGAGCAGGCCGGCGATCGCGTCGCCGCGCACGAATTTCGAGGCGCCGTCCATCGAGCCGAAGAAGTTCGCCTCGTCCTCCAGCGCCTTGCGGCGCACCTTGGCGACATCCTGGTCGATCAGCCCGGCCGAGAGATCGGCGTCGATCGCCATCTGCTTGCCCGGCATGGCGTCGAGCGCGAAGCGCGCCGCCACCTCTGCGATGCGGCCCGAACCCTTGGTGATGACGACGAAATTGACGATGATCAGGATGGTGAAGACGATCACCCCGATCACGAAATTGCCGCCCATCACGAAATTGCCGAAGGCCTCGATGACGTGGCCTGCCGCCGCGCTGCCCTCATGGCCATGCGCGAGAATGAGGCGGGTCGAGGCCAGGTTGAGCGCCAGCCGCAGCATGGTGACGATCAGCAGCACGGTCGGGAAGGCCGAGAATTCCAGCGGCTCCTCGATGAACAGCGCCGTCATCAGCACCAGCACCGACAGGATGATCGACACCGCCAGCAGCAGATCGAGCAGGAAACCCGGCAGCGGGAAGATGAGCACCACGAGGATGCCCATGACGCCGATGGCGAGGAAGAGGTCGGGCCGGTTGAGCAGGCTGCCCATGCTGCCCCCGCCCGGCAGCTTCATGCCACCGACGCCGCCTGCGCCTGCCGTCACATCGGTCATGGACCGTCCGCTCCCTGCATCCCGCAACAGAGGCGGAACCCGGCAATTCTTGCCGGGTGCATGGTGA
>JBKBRD010000129.1:0-4991 GCA_046292405.1 Allobosea sp.
GCTGGCGCGGGATGCGTTTCGAGCTCGGCATATCGGCCTCGTTCTGCAGGACTTTCATCTTTTCCCCGGTCTCTCCGCCTTCGAGAACGTCGTGCTGCCGGTGCGTCTCTCCCGCCGCCTGCAGGCCGCAGAGGCTGAACGGGCGCGGGCGCTGCTCGATATCGCCCGCATCGCTCGCCCGCAGCAGCCGATCGAGACGATGTCTCGCGGCGAGATGCAGCGCGTGGCGGTGGCGCGGGCGCTGCTCTCGCGACCCGGAATAATCGTGGCGGACGAGCCGACTGCCAGCCTCGATCGCAGCGCGGGGGCGGATGTCGCCGAGATGCTGCTGCGGCTCGCCGCCGAGCATGGCGCGACGCTGATCGTCGTCACGCATGATCCGGCGCTTTCAGAGCGGTTGGGCCGCCATATCCGGCTCGACGGTGGCGTCATCGTGGCTGACGACGCGGAGGCGCGCGCGGCATGATCCGCTTCATCCTGGCCGACCTCAGGCGGTTTTCCGGCGGCGCGCTTGCCGTCATCCTGCTCATCGGCCTGTCCGTCGGGCTCTCTGTCGCGGTCACGCTGCAGGAGCGGGCGGTCAGGCTGGGCAGTGCGCGCGCCGCCGAGAAATTCGATCTGCTGGTGGGGGCCGCGGGCAGCGAGACGCAGCTGGCCCTCTCCGCGATCTTTCTGCAGCCGGCGCCGCTGCCTCTGATGCCGGGCAAGGTCCTCGCCCGGCTGGCGGAGGATCCGCGCGTGGCGATGGCCGCTCCGGTGGGGTTCGGCGATTCGAGCTTCGGATTGCCGGTCGTGGGGACGACAACGGCACTGATCGCCCAGCTGTCGCCGCGTCTGGCCGAGGGTGTGGCCTTCGCCAGCCTCGGGCAGGCGGTGGTGGGCTCGGAGGCGCCGCTGCCGCTCGGCGCCGAGGTCAAGCCGATGCATGGCCCGCCCGGCAGCGTCGGCGAAACCCATACGAGCCTCGTCTATTCCGTCGTCGGGCGCATGAGCCCGACCGGCACCGCCTGGGACCGGGCGATCCTGGTCCCGATCCGGGCGGTCTGGGCGCTGCACGGCATGCGGGCGTCCGATGAGCCTGCGGCAGAGGATCACGAGCACGCCGATCACGAGCACGCCGACCACGAGCGCGAGGACGAGCACGCAACAGACGCCGCCGCGCAGCCGGCCGTTCCCCTCGCCGCGATGGTCGCGAAAGATCGAGGGCATGGCCACGCCCATGGCCGCGTCGACGCGAATGCGCCGATCGATGAGCGCTTCGATTCTCTGACGCCGTCGATCCCGGCCGTGCTGGTCAAGCCGCGCACCATCGCCGATGCCTATCGGCTGCGGCAGGAATACCGGACCGAGGGCACGGTGGCGGTCTTCCCGGCCGAAGTCCTGACCCGGCTTTACGCCACGCTGGGCGATGCGCGCGGCCTGCTCCTCGCCATTGCCTTCGCCACGCAGGGGATCGTGCTGGCGGCGATCCTGCTGGTGGCCGTCATGCATGTCGGCGCCCGCCGCCGCCAGATCGGGGCGCTGCGGGCCCTGGGCGCGCCGATCCGCTCGATCATCGCCATCGTCTGGGGCGAGCTCTTCCTTCTGTCCCTGGCCGGCGTCGCCCTGGGCGGCGTCCTGGGCGTCGGCATCGCCACTCTGGCGTCCGCCCGACTGACGGCGGCGACCGCCATCGGCATGCCCGTCGAATGGGCCGGAGAGGATGCGCGACTGGCGCTCGGCTTCCTGATCGTGGCAGCGCTCCTGTCGCTCGTCCCGGCGCTGCTCGCGCTCCGCTCCAGCCCCGCTGCCTCCCTGCGCTCCTGAGCCGGGGCTGGCCCTCCGCCCGCAGGGCAGCGATGTGTCCCGCCGCGACGCCCTGGGCTAGAGCGGTTTCCGATCTGAGTGAATCAGATCGGCCGCTCTATCTCTTGGTTTTGTCGCATCACCTTGTCCAGCAACCGGTATCCACTTGATGGGACGACGCTTTAGCGTCGCCCCCCTCCCGCAAGACCCTGTCTCATCACCAGCCGCCGCAGCGGGCCGATACGGGACAGGACCAGCAGGCCCGCGCCACGCAGCAGATCGGCCGGCACGAGATCGGTCAGCAGCGTCCGGTTGAGCATGTCGACGGCGCCTGTCCGCAGGCGCACATCGGCCTGCCGGGCGCGGTCATAGGCGGCCATGCCGGCGGCGCCGCCGGGATCGTCCGCCCCCCGCAGCGCGTCGCGCAGCGCCACCACGTCGCGCAAACCGAGATTGAGCCCCTGAGCGCCGATCGGCGGGAAAACATGCGCGGCTTCGCCGACCAGCGCCATGCGCTGGCTGGCGAAACGCTCGACGCTGAGCCCGCCCATCGGGATGCGTCCGCGTGCACCGATCACCTTCATCGCCCCGAGCAGCGAATGCGTCTGGGTCTCGACCGCTCGGGCGAAAGCGTCATCCTCCAACGCCGCCACGCGCTCTGCCGCATCCTCCGACATCATCCAGACCAGCGATGACCGCCTGCCGGGCAGGGGCACGAGCGTGCAGGGGCCGGCGCGCGTATGGAATTCGGTCGAGGCATCCTCATGGTCGCGGCCATGGCCGAGGATGGCCGTCAGCGCCGTCTGGGGGTATCGCCACTCCCGCGCCGCGATCCCGGCCGCCTCCCGCACCCGCGACTGCCGGCCATCGGCGCCGACGGCGAGCGCGGCCCTGATGGGGTCGAACCCGGAACCAGCGAGAGTCACCCCATGGGCATCAGCCGTGACGGTGGCGACGGGGGACGGAATGACGGTGATGGAGGGAGTGTCGTCGACGCGGGCCGCGAGGGCCGCGACCAGCTCGGCATTCTCGACATTCCAGCCGAAGGCGGGCAGCCCGACCTCGCTCGCGCGGAACTCGACCGGGGGCTGGCGAAACAGGCTGCCGGTGTCGTCGACAAGCCGCATCACCGCCAGGGGCGCGGCATTGGCGGCGAGCGCCAGGGTGATGCCGAGCTGCTCCAGCAGACGCCAGGAGCCGTCCAGCAGGGCGACGGTGCGACCGTCGCGCGGGACGAAAGGCGTGCCGAGCAGCGTGACGCGGCGCCCGTCCTGCGCCAGCAGCAACGCAGCCGCGAGGCCGACGGCCCCGGCGCCGACGATCGCGACATCGGTGGTGTGATCTGTGCTGTCCATCGCTCTGGGCTAGCCGAGAATCCGGCGCTTGACCATGGTCCGGGTCGCCGCGCCCCCCGCCCGCCATGGTCGCCCCGATGGTGACCGTTCAGGTCCTTGGCCGAACCGTTCCGCTTCTAGCGGTCCGCGCCGCAACTGCTTATGGTCGCTTCGGAAACGAAGGAAACCGAGCCAATGGTCAAAGCCATCCGCATCCACAAGCATGGTGGTCCCGAGGTGCTGCAATGGGAGGACATCACCCTGCCGCCGCCAGGGCCGGGAGAGGTGCTCGTGCGCAATCGCGCCATCGGGCTGAACTTCATCGACACCTATTTCCGTTCCGGCCTCTATGCGGCGCCGCAAATGCCGTTCGTGCCCGGCAATGAGGGGGCGGGCGAGATCGTCGCCGTCGGTCCAAACGTCACGGAATTCAAGGTCGGCGATCGCGTCGCCTATGTCGCCACGCTCGGCTCCTATGCCGAGGAGCGGATCGTAGCGGTGAATTCGGTGGTGGCGCTGCCCGAGGCGGTCTCGTTCGAGGCCGCCGCCAGCATGATGTTGAAGGGGCTGACCGCCGAATATCTGCTGCACCGCACCTACAAGGTGAACCCGGGCGACACGATCCTGGTCCATGCGGCGGCCGGCGGCACCGGACTCATCCTGTGCCAATGGGGCAAGGCGCTCGGCGCGACAGTGATCGGCACGGTGGGTTCGCAGGAGAAGGCGGAACTGGCCAAGGCGCATGGCGCGCATCACACGATCCTCTATCGCGAGGAGGATTTCGTAGCGCGGGTCAGGGAGATCACAGGCGGCAAGCTCTGCGATGTCGTTTATGACGGGGTCGGCAAGGACACCTTCCTGAAATCGCTCGACACGCTGCGGCCTTTCGGCCTGCTCGCCAGCTTCGGCAACGCGTCGGGCGCGGTCGAGCCGTTCAATCTCGGCCTGCTCGGCCCCAAGGGCTCGCTCTATGTGACGCGGCCGACGCTGTTCACCCATATCGCCAAGCGCGAGACGATGGTCGAGATGGCGGCCAATCTCTTCGCCACCGTGGCGTCGGGCAAGGTCACGGTGCCGGTGAACGCGACCTACCCGCTGAAGGATGCGGCCCAGGCGCAGATCGCGCTGGAGGGCCGCAGCACCACCGGCTCGACCGTGCTGATCCCCTGAGGCGAGACGCGAGCCCAGGCGAAATCTCGCCGCGATTGCGCGCTAGGAGACGAGCGGCCCCGGCCTTCGGGGCCGTTTTCGTGGATTCGAGCCGATCATGGCGTCGCAGAGAGTGAAGGCCGTCGCCTTGGGCCTGGCCCTGGTCGCGGGCAGCGTCGGCCTGGGGCTCGTCGTCCTGCCGCCTGCTTTGCGGCAGTGGCAGGAGCAGGCGGCGGCCGATGATCCCGCCGCCCTGTCGGCGCTGCGGCTGGATGCGGTGGCGAGCAGCCAGCGCATCGCGGCGGGGCTCGACGCTGCGCTGACGACGGGCGACGCGGAACTGGCCGAGAGCTTCATGGCGCTGGCGAGCGAGCGCGGCATCGCCGTCGCCGAGGCCGACCGTCAGCGCCTGGGGAGGCTGAAGGAACAGGCGACCGCAACCGCGCTGGCGGATTTCGGGCAGGGCTTCCTGTCAGGCGCGCGTGAGAGCGGCGCGGGTTTCGCGGGAGCGCTGGCTGGCGACATCACCGGCTTCGGCGATCTGCGCGATCTTGCCGGGGAGGGGCGCAGATGGCTCGGCGGCGACGCGCCTGACGGCACGATCCTGATGCTGGCCGCGGGTGGTCTCGCGATCAGCGCCGCCACCTGGTTGAGCCTTGGAGCGGCCTTGCCGGCGCGCAACGGCTTGAGCCTGGTCAAGGCGGCAGCCCGCGCGAAATGGCT
>JBKBRD010000129.1:5118-8819 GCA_046292405.1 Allobosea sp.
GTGGTCCGGCCGGCCGCCGTCGCGCGTCTGGCCGGGCTCGGGCAGGATGCCGGCGCGCTTTATGCCAGGCTCGGCCAGCGCGGCTTCCGGCAGGTGCTGGCGGTGGCGGACGACGCCGCCGATCTGCGCCGCGCCGCAAGGCTGGCGGCTGCGAAAGGCCCGAGTTTTCGCGCGACCCTGGCGCTGCTCGGCCGCGGCGCGCTGGTCCTGGGGGCGTTGAGCCTGACGGCTCTGGGCTGGATGCTGGCGCTGGTCTTCTATGGCCTGGCGCTGGCGGTCCTGGCGCAGCGCCTCGGCTGGTGGCTGGGGCGCAGGATCATGCCGAGGCCGGCCCGTCAGACCGCAACCCCGTGCAGATCATAGGCGTCGGCGCGTTCGATCTTGACCGAGACGATGTCGCCCGGCCGCAGCGGCCGGCGGCTGGAGACGTAGACGGCGCCGTCGATCTCGGGCGCGTCCCATTTCGAGCGGCCCCTGGCCACGGTTGGGCCCGCCTCGTCGATGATCACCTGGATGCGCTTGCCGACGCGGTTGCGGATGATGCGCGTGCTGATCTCGGCCTGCGCCTTCATGAAGCGGTGCCAGCGCGCCTCCTTCTCGTCTTCGGGCACGAGCGGCAAACCGAGGTCATTGGCCGGCGCGCCCTTGACCGGCTCGTATTTGAAGCAGCCGACGCGCTCCAGCCGGGCTTCCTTCAGCCAGTCGAGCAGGAACTGCACATCCGCTTCCGTCTCGCCGGGGAAGCCGACGATGAAGGTCGAGCGGATGGCGAGATCGGGGCAGATGGAGCGCCATTTCTGGATGCGCTCAAGCGTCCTGTCCTGATGAGCCGGCCGCTTCATCGCCTTGAGAACATTGGGAGAAGCGTGCTGGAAGGGGATGTCGAGATAAGGCAGGATCAGCCCTTCCTGCATCAGCGGGATGACCTCGTCGACATGCGGGTAGGGGTAGACATAGTGCATCCGCACCCACACCCCCATCTGGCCGAGTTCGCGCGCCAGCTCGAAGAAGCGGGTGCGCACTTCGCGGTCCTTCCACAGCGAGGGCGCGTAGCGGATGTCGAGCCCATAGGCGCTGGTGTCCTGCGAGATGACCAGCAGCTCCTTGACGCCGGCTTTGACCAGCTTCTCGGCCTCGCGCAGCACATCGCCGATCGGGCGCGAGACGAGGTCGCCGCGCAGCTTCGGGATGATGCAGAAGCTGCAGCGATTATTGCAGCCCTCAGAGATCTTGAGATAGGCGTAATGGCGCGGCGTCAACTTGACGCCCTGGTCCGGCACCAGATCGACGAAGGGGTCGTGCCGGGGCGGCGCCACGGCGTGCACGGCCGAAACGACGCTCTCATAGGCCTGGGGACCGGTGATCGCGAGAACATTGGGGAAGGCGTCGCGGATCTGCTCGGGCTCGGCGCCCATGCAGCCGGTGACGATGACCTTGCCGTTCTCGGCCATGGCGGCGCCGATCGCCTCCAGCGACTCGGCCTTGGCCGAATCGAGGAAGCCGCAGGTGTTGACGATGACGAGATCGGCCCCCGCATGGCTCTTGCTGAGCTCATACCCCTCCGAGCGCAGCGAGGTGATGATGCGCTCGGAATCGACCAGCGCCTTGGGGCAGCCGAGCGAGACGAACGAGATTTTCGGCGCGACAGCGTTCATCGACGGCACACTTGCGTTCAAAGAGGGGGGAGGCGCGGCGTCAGGCCTGCGCCGATGACGCCTGCTTTGCCGGTTTTTCCCCGGTTTTGCAAATCTCAGCCGGCCGGCCCGGTCTGCACCGGGCGGTCGGGATCCTGCGTCCAGTCGCTCATCGAGCCGTCATAGAGCGCGACTTCCTCGCGCCCAAGCACCTCCGACAACACGAACCAGGGCAGCGCCGCGGTATGGCCGGTGTTGCAATAGCTGATGAGCGGGCCTTTCGGCACGGCGCCGAAAATCGCCTCGAGCGTCGCGGCGGGCTTCAGCGCGCCCGTCGCGGCGTCGAAGGCTTGCGTGTAGTCGCGCGATACGGCGCCGGGGATGCGGCCGGGGCGGGCGGCGTCGGGCGACTTCTCGCGGCCCTCGAAATAGCTGGTCGAGCGGGCGTCGACGAGGGTGGCCAGCCGCGAGCGCGAGGCGACCAGCGTCGCATCGGCCGTGCTGCGCAGGCGCTGCTGCATCACCACCGGGTAGGGCGGCGCCTCTGCGGGGCTGGACGCGCCGGCTTCGACCGGGCGGCCCTGCTCGCTCCAGCGCTTGAAGCCGCCGTTCAGGATCGCCTGCTGGCCGTGGCCGATCGTCTTCAGCGTCCAGTAGACGCGGGCCGCAGCGGCGTAATCCATGGCGCTGACGCCGGCTGGAACGATGACGATCTGGCTGCGCGGGCGGATGCCCAGCCGGCCGCACAGCGCTGCGAGATGCTCCGGAGGCGGCAGCATGCCGGGCGCGGCGCCGACCTTGGCGCGCCAGCCATCGGCGACATAGTCGCTATGGACGGCGCCGGGAATGTGCCCGGCCTCGTAAGCGGCCTTGCCGCCGCCGTCGATGCTGGAGCGGATGTCGAGGATCACGAGATCGGGCTGTCCGAGACGCTCGGCCAAGGCGTCGGCGCCGATCAGGCCTGTGAGAGTGTTGTCGCTCATTCCGCGGCCGCCTTCTGGATTTCGTCGACGATCTCGATGGCGTAGCTCATCTGCGCCGTCGCGCCGAGCATGATCGAGGCGGAGCAGTATTTTTCCTTCGACAGCGAGACGGCGCGTTCGGCCTTGGCCGGCGACAGGCCGCGCCCGCTGATCTTGTAGGCAAGATGGATTTTGGTGAAGACCTTCGGGTCCTCGGTCGCGCGTTCCGCCTCGACCTCGACCTCGCAGCCGGTGATGGGCTCGCGGCCTTTCTTCAGGATCTGGACGACGTCGAAGCCGGTGCAGCCGGCCAGCCCGATCAGCAGCATCTCCATCGGCCGGATGCCGAGATTGCGCCCGCCATATTCGGGCGCGCCATCCATGATCACGGCATGGCCGCTGCCGGCCTCGCCCATGAAGGCCATGCCTTCAACCCATTTTGCGCGTGCTTTCATCGGCTCGTCCTCCGTCGCAAGGCTTCTCTCTAGCCCGGCATCGTGGTGAGGGCGAGACGGCTAAGCGCGTATTGCGTCAAGTCAGGCGCTGAGGCGCGCGTGGCTTTGCGCAACGAGTGCCTCGCTCATGCTCCATCCGAGGATGACGAGCAGGGGGCCTTTGGCGGGGAGTTCGTGCAGGCGCTCGGGCAGGGCGGCGATGGTGGCCGCGAGCCTGGCCTCGTCGGGGCGGGTGGCGCCGAGCATGGCGATGGCGGGCGTGTCGGGGCTCAAGCCCGCCGCAACGGCCCGGTCGCGGAAGGCTGCAAGCGTGGCGCGCGGCATGTAGATCACGGTGGTGGCGCAGGGATCGGCCAGCGCCTGCCAGTCGAGATCCTCGGGCAGCTGGCCGTCGCGCGCGTGGCCGGTGACGAATTGCAGCCGCCTTGCATGGTCGCGATGGGTCAGCGACAGGCCGAGCGCCGCGGCCGCTCCCTGCGCGGCGGAGATGCCGGGCACGATCGAAACGGGAATGCCGGCTGCGGCGCAGGCGTCGATCTCCTCGCCGGCGCGGCCGAAAATCCCGGGGTCGCCGCTCTTCAGCCGCACCACATGTTTGCCCTGGCCGGCGAGCTGGACCATCAGCGCGTTGATGTCGGACTGCTTGCAGG
>JBKBRD010000130.1:0-8742 GCA_046292405.1 Allobosea sp.
GGCTCCTTGCTCTGCAGCTTCTCGTCGACAGTGGCCTGGGTGATGCCGTACTCCTCGGCCGCGATCAGCGTGTAGACCGACCAGGAGACGATATCCTTCCAGTTGCTGTCGTTCTGGCGCACGACCGGGGCCAGCGGCTCCTTCGAGATCGTCTCCGGCAGAATGACGAACTGCTTGGGATCATTGGCGACGGCGCGGACCGAGGCGAGGTCGGAACGGTCGGTGGTGATGACGTCGCAGCGGCCGGAGAAGAAGGCGTTGCGCCACTCGTTATTGTCCTCGAACACCACGGATTCATACTTGATGCCGCGCGGCTTGAAGTAATCCTCGAGGTTCTGCAGCGTCGTCGTGCCGGGCAGCAGGCAGATCGCGGCCTGGGAGAGTTCGGCTGCGCTCTTCACGCCGAGCTTGGCGTTCACCATCAGGCCCTGGCCGTCATAGAAGACGACCGGTCCGAAATCGAGGCCGAGCGAATTGTCGCGCGAGAAGGTCATGGTGGTCTGACGCGAGAGCACGTCGATCTCGCCGGACTGCAGCGCCTGGAAGCGGATGTTCGTGTTCAGCGGCACGAACTCGACCTTGTCGGGCGCGCCGAAGACAGCCGAGGAGACGGCGCGGCAGACATCGGAATCGAAGCCTTTGCGCACGCCCTTGTCGTCGGCAAAGGAATAGCCGGCCGAGCTGGGGGAGACGCCGCACAGCACCTTGCCGCGCTTCTTCACCGCATCGAGCGTCGCCTGGGCGGAGGCCGGCGCTGCAAACACCGCGCTCGCCGCCGCAAACAGGGCCAGCGTCGCCATTTTAGTCATCAATCGATTCATCAGACACTCCCGTTGCCCGCACCTTTGAGCCGGCGCGTTACGCCGAGCCTAGTTCCGGCTGGAACCGACTTCAAGCGCGCGCCGCACAGGCTTTTCAGGTCCGCATCATGGTCCCCCTTTCCGCGCACGGCCGGATTGCGCGTCTGGACGCTTGCGCGGGCGGTTGTGCGGGCGCAATTAGACGCAAACCAATGTGTCAGGGAGAGATTGCGATGTGCGCTGCGATCGTCGGCTGGGCTCATACGCCTTTCGGAAAACAGGATGCCGAAACCATCGAAAGCCTGATCGTGCGCGTCACGACCGACGCCTTGATCGATGCCGGGATCACCGCCGACCAGGTCGATGAAATCGTGCTCGGCCACTATAATGCCGGCTTCACGGCGCAGGATTTCACCGCCTCCCTGGTTCTGCAGGCCGATCCGGCGCTGCGCTTCAAGCCCGCCACCCGCGTCGAGAACGCCTGTGGCACCGGCTCGGCCGCCGTGCACCAGGGCGTCCGCGCCATCAAGGCCGGCGACGCCAAGATCGTGCTGGTCGTCGGCGTCGAACAGATGACGAAGACGCCTTCCGCCGAGATCGGCAAATTCCTGTTGAAAGCCTCCTATCTGCCCGAGGATGGCGACAACCCCAACGGTTTCGCCGGCGTGTTCGGCCAGATCGCCGCCTCCTATTTCCAGCGGCATGGCGACCAGTCGGACGCGCTGGCGATGATCGCGGCCAAGAACCACAAGAACGGGGTCGACAATCCCTATGCGCAGATGCGCAAGGATCTCGGCTTCAGCTTCTGCCGCGAGGAGAGCGAGAAGAACCCCTATGTCGCCGGTCCGCTGAAGCGCACCGATTGTTCGCTGGTCTCGGACGGCGCCGCCGCGCTGGTGCTGGCCGACGAGGAGACGGCGTTGACGATGCGCCGCGCCGTCGGCTTCCGCGGCATGGCGCATGTGCAGGAGTTCCTGCCGATGTCGAAGCGCGACATCCTGAAGTTCGAGGGTTGCGCGCTGGCCTGGAAGCAGGCGCTGGCCAAGGCCGGCGTGACGCTGGACGACCTGTCCTTCGTCGAGACGCATGATTGCTTCACCATCGCCGAACTGCTGGAATATGAGGCGATGGGCCTGACCGGCGAAGGCGAGGGCGCCCGCGCCATCAAGGAGGGCTGGACGCTGAAGGACGGCAAGCTGCCGGTGAACGTCAGCGGCGGCCTGAAGGCGAAGGGCCATCCGATCGGCGCGACCGGCGTCTCCATGCATGTGCTTAGCGCCATGCAGCTGGCCGGCGAGGCGCCCGAAGGCATGCAGCTGCGCGATGCGCGGCTCGGCGGCATCTTCAACATGGGCGGCGCGGCGGTGGCGAATTACGTCTCGGTGCTCGAGCGCATCCGGTGAGCGCGAGCGGTTCGACGACAGGCTGGCGGCAGACGTGATCATCTTCTTCGCGCTGCTGCCGGCCTATTTCCTCTCGATCTTCTACCGCTCCTTCCTGAGTGTCATCGCCGGGCCGGTGATGGCCGATCTCGGCATCGGCCCGCGCGAGCTCGGCTTCCTCGGGGCGGCCTGGTTCATCGCCTTCGCCGCGGCGCAGTTTCCGATCGGCCTGGCGCTCGACAGGCTCGGGCCGCGCCGCACGGTCACCGCCGCGATGGCGATCGGCACGGTCGGCGGTGTGCTGTTCGCCAGCGCCTCGACGGCGCCGTCGGGCATTTTGGCGATGGCGTTGCTCGGCATCGGCTGCTCGCCGATCTTCATGTCGGCCCTGTTCCTGTTTGCGCGGACGGCGGCGCCGGCACGCTTCGCCTTGCTGACTTCGGTGTTCATCGGGCTCGGTTCGCTCGGCAATCTGGTCGGCGCGGCCCCGCTCGCCATCGCGGCGGAACGGTTCGGCTGGCGTCCGTCGATGCTGGCAATGGGCTGCGCTTTCGGGATCGCCACGCTGATGGCCGGGCTGTTGATCCGCGATCCGCCGCGGGCCGAGAGCGCCTCGGGCCAGGCGGAAGGGCTGTTGCAGGGGCTCGCCAGCATCGGCCGCATCCGGCCGCTCTGGCTGCTCGCGCCGCTGACCCTGATCGGCTACGCCATCCTCGCCACCGAGCGGGGGCTGTGGATCGCGCCCTTCATGCAGGCTGTGCACGGTTTCGACACGGTGCTGGCCGGTCACGCCGCCACGGCGATGGCGGTCACGATGGTCGCCGGCGCCTTCATCTATGGCGGGCTGGAGAAGCGTGTCGGCCGGGTGAAGCCGCTCGTGCTGTGGGGCTCGGTGCTGACGGCGCTGCTGTTTGCGCTGCTCGGCCTGTTCGGCGGCGGCTCATGGCTGGTCGCGGTGCTGCTCTTGGCCGCCATCGGCGCGGCCGGCTTCACCTATGCCATCCTGATGGCGCATGCGCGCGTGTTCTTCCCGGCGCATCTGCTGGGTCGGGGCATGACGGCGGTGAATTTTCTCTTCATCGCCGGCGCTGCGCTGGCGCAGTCGGGGTCGGGCTGGTTCATCGGCGCGCAGCGGGCGGCGGGGGTGGATGCGGCGACGACCTTCGCCAACCTGCATTACGTCTTCGCGGCCCTGCTGCTGGCCTCGGCGGTGATCTACGCCCTGACGCCGGAGCGGGCCGAGGGCTGAGCCGGTTGCGAGGGCGGGGCTGCAGGCTTATCTTGGGGAAGCGCAAACCCGAGAGTGCCGCTCCATGCCCACGACAGTGACAGAGGCAGGCCAGATCACGCTGCCGCAAGCGGTGCTGGATTCGCTGAAGCTCAAGCCCGGAAGCGAAGTCGATTTCCGCGTCGAGCCGGATGGGCGCGTCGTGCTGTTGAAGGTCGGGTCGGGCGCGCGCGACTCCCGGTTCGCCAGTCTCGTCGGACTTGCCGGTCCCGGGCCTTCAACTGATGAGATCATGGCAATGACGCGGGGCGAACATTGATCCATGCTGGTCGATAGCAATGTCCTGCTTGACCTGTTCACGAACGATCCAGACTGGGCGTCCTGGTCCCGCGAACAGCTTGAGCGCGCCGCCGCGCGGTCGCAGCTGCTCGTCAACGACGTGATCTATTCGGAAATCTCGGTTCGGTTCCCGAGCCTCGAAGCGGTCGATGACGCGCTGGACCGCGCGGGCATCGTTCTCGCGCCTATGCCTCGTGCTGCCTTGTTCCAGGCCGGCAAGGCCTGTCGGCGCTACAGGGCGGCTGGCGGCTCCCGCACCGGCGTGCTGCCGGATTTTTTCATCGGCGCTCATGCGATGGCGACGGGGCTGCCTTTGCTCACGCGCGATGCGAGGCGCTACCGCAGCTATTTTCCGGCGGTGTCGCTGATTACGCCCTGATGCGCGCGTTCAGGCCTCGTCCGGCGCCTTGGCGACGATCGCCAGCGCATGGACGCGATCGGCAAGCTCCTGCGCCAGCGCCGCGTTCACCAGCCGGTGGCGCTCCAGCCGGCTCTTGCCAATGAAGCGATCCGAGACGACGACGACCCGAAAATGCGTCTCGCCGCCTTCGCGCCAGCCGCCATGGCCCTGATGCTGGTGGGATTCGTCGATCACCTCAAGGCTGCTCGGAGCCAGCGCATTTTGCAGGTTGTTTGTGATCCGTTCAGCGATTGCGGTCATGATCGCGACATTGTCCTGAGGTCACTGCGCCTTGTTGAATCTCTCCGGCAGGCGTGGCTGTTGCGCCGCACTTGCCGGTTCCTCTCCCGGGTCTCATAACCAGTCCACGATGAACTTCAACTCACGCCTGTTCGACCGAATCAGGATCGGCCCCACCGAGGCCGAACCGGTTGCGGAAGCGCCCGCGAATGCCTGCGACCATCCCGGTTGCAAGCGGCCGGGGGAATTCCGCGCGCCCAAGGGGCGTGGCCGCGAGGGTCAGTTCTTCCTGTTCTGCATGGAGCATGTGAAGGCCTATAACGCGACCTACAATTATTTCGCCGGCATGACCGACGAGGCGCTGCAGGCCTACGCCAAGGACGACGCCATCGGCCACCGGCCGACATGGAAGCTCGGCGTCAACTCCAAGGCCGCCCGCATGTCGCAGCGCGGACGGGTCGCCGGCGGCAAGGAAGCGCCGGATGTGCAGGACGCCTTCAACATCTTCGGCGCCCGTCGGACCCAGCATGCGGCGCAGCCGGAGCCGCGGGTCGGCATCGTCGCGCGCAAGGCGCTGGAAGCGCTGGGGCTCGACGAGAATGCCGACGCAGTCGCGATCAAGGCCCGCTACAAGGAATTGGTGAAGCGCTTTCACCCCGACGCCAATGGCGGCGACCGCTCGCGCGAAGGCACCCTGCAGGAAATCCTGAAGGCCTATCAGCAGCTCAAAAGCGTCGGGATGGCCTGAGGCGATCCGCGTCGTGTGATCACTCCCGATCCTTCGCGGCCAGCCCCGCGACATCGGCGATGATGCCGTCGAGCGCGAAATCCTTGGGCGTGTAGACGGCGGCCACGCCCATGTTGCGCAGGGCGTTCTCGTCATCGGGCGGGATGATGCCGCCCACGACCACCGGCACGGTCATGCCCGCCACCCGCAGCCTGGCGGTGACGTCGCGCACCAGCGGCAGATGCGAGCCCGAGAGGATCGACAGGCCGATGATGTCGGCCTGCGTCTCCTGCGCCAGGGCGACGATTTCGTCGGGCGTCTGGCGAATGCCGCCATAGCTCACGGCCATGCCGGCGTCGCGGGCGCGCACGGCGATCTGCTCGGCCCCGTTCGAGTGCCCGTCGAGACCGGGCTTGCCGACCAGGAAGCGCGGCGGCCGACCGAGCTTCTGCGTGGCGCGCGCCACCGCGGCCTTCACCGTGGCGAGACCGGCGTCGTCGCCGAGCTTGCCGGTGTCGACCCCGGTGGGGGCGCGGTATTCGCCGAAGATCTCGCGCAGCGTCTGCGCCCATTCGCCCGTGGTGACGCCGGCTTTGGCGCAGGCGATCGAGGCCGGCATGACATTGCGCGCCTCCTTGGCGGCGGCTGCGAGTTCTGCCAGCGCCGCGTCTGCGGCCTTGCCGTCACGCTGCGAGCGCCAGCTCTTCAGCCGGGCGATCGCCTCGGTCTCCACCGATTCCGGAACTGTCACGACATTGCCTTCGCCGGCTGAGAGCGGCGAGGGCTCGCTGGTGGTGAATTTGTTGACGCCGATGACGATCTGCTCGCCGCGCTCGATCGCCTCGATGCGCCTGGCGCCATTCTCGACCAGGGCCTGCTTCATGTAGCCGGTCTCGATCGCAGCAAGCGCCCCGCCCATGGCGTCGATCTTGGCGAGCTCGGCCAGCGCCGCCGCCTTCAGCTCGGCGACCTTGGCGTCGATCACGGTCGAGCCGTCGAAGATGTCGCCGAATTCCAGCAAATCCGTCTCATAGGCGAGCACCTGCTGCATGCGCAGCGACCATTGCTGGTCGAAGGGACGCGGCAGGCCGAGCGCCTCGTTCCAGGCCGGCAGTTGCACGGCGCGGGCGCGCGCCTTCTTCGACAGCGTCACCGCCAGCATCTCGATGAGGATGCGGTAGACGTTGTTCTCCGGCTGCGGCTCGGTCAGCCCCAGCGAATTCACCTGCACGCCATAACGAAAGCGCCGCATCTGTTCGTCGGCGACGCCATAGCGACCGAGCGTGATCTCGTCCCAGAGATCGACGAAAGCCCGCATCTTGCAGAGCTCGGTGACGAAGCGCATCCCGGCATTGACGAAGAAGGAGATGCGCCCGACCAACTCCGGGAATTCTGCGGCCGAAACCTCGGGCCGCGCGCGGATAGAATCGAGCAGGGCGATGGCGGTCGCCAGAGCGAAGGAGAGCTCCTGCACCGGCGAGGCGCCGGCCTCCTGCAGATGATAGGAACAGACATTGGTCGGGTTCCATTTCGGCATTTCGCGCGCCGTGAACACGACGATGTCGGTGGTCAGCGCCATGGACGGCCGCGGCGGAAAGACATAGGTGCCGCGCGAGAGATATTCCTTGACCAGATCGTTCTGCGTCGTGCCCTGCAACGCCCTGCGATCCGCGCCCTGCTCGTCGGCGACCGCGATATAGAGCGACAGCAGCCAGGCCGCCGTCGCATTGATCGTCATCGAGGTGTTCATCTGCGCCAGCGGGATCTGGTCGAACAGGGCGCGCATGTCGCCGAGATGGCTGACGGGCACGCCGACCTTGCCGACCTCGCCGCGCGCCAGGACGTGATCGGGGTCGTAGCCGGTCTGGGTTGGCAGGTCGAAGGCGACCGAGAGCCCGGTCTGCCCCTTCGCCAGATTGTTGCGGTAGAGCCGGTTCGATTCGGCCGCGTCCGAATGGCCTGCATAGGTGCGGAAGATCCAAGGCTTGTCGCGCTGGACAGGTTTATCGCCGACGGGGCCGATCGCGTTCATGCCGTGTCACCCTCACTGCGGAGCCGCAGCCAAATGTTGCACTGCGGCGAGGATATGACCAGAGGCGGGCTGTCGCGCCCACGACCATAGGATGAGAGACGGCGGTCTCAATCCTAGTTCCGCGTACCCGGCAGCCGGGGCAGCGGCATGAACTCCACCCCTTCCTCCTCCAGCATGCGGGCGTCGTCGGGCGTTGCCTCGCCATAAATCGCGCGGCTCTCGCTTTCGCCGTGGTGGATCTTGAGGGCCTCGTCGGCGAAGCGTTCGCCGACATCCTCGGCCGTCTCGACGATATGGGCGTGGTTGGCCGTCAACAGCTGGCGCACCGCAATTTCCTTGTCGCCCATCAGGGCCACGGGCGCGGCGGTCGAGCTGGCTGTCGGCGCCGGAGCGGGCGGGCCCGGCTGGGTCGCGGCCGGCTCGGCCTGGGCTTCGATCAGCGGTGGGCCGCGGTCCTTGCGTGCGACATTGGGGGCCATGATGGCGCGCTCCACCCTGACGCTGCCGCAGGCCGGGCAGGAGACGAAGCCGCGCTTCGCCTGCTCGTCGAAGCCGGAGGAATTGGCGAACCAGCTTTCGAACTCATGACCGGAGTCGCAGATCAGCGCGTAGCGGATCATCCCGCCACCTGCGCGCGCGGTGGCGCGTTTCGCGCTGGCGCGTTCCGGCTCACGCGGCCAACAGCGCGTCGAGTTCGCCACGCGCATCCAGCGCGTGGATGTCGTCGGAGCCGCCGACATGCCGGTCGCCGATGAAGATCTGCGGCACCGAGGTCCGTCCGCCGGCGCGCGCTGTCATCGCCTGCCGCAGCTCGGGTTTTCCGTCGATGTCGATCTCTTCATAGGCGACGCCCTTGCGGTCGAGCAGGGATTTGGCGGCGCGGCAATAAGGGCACCATTGCGTGGTGTAGATGGTAACGGCCATGGGGACTCCGCGGGGACGACTGCTCAGGCTCATATAGGGTGCGCTCAGGCGTCCGTCACGACCCGCGCGAATGTCAGGCAATCGACTTGGGTCGCCCCGGCCCGCAGCAGCGCCCGCGCCGCCGCATTGGCCGTGGCGCCCGTCGTCAGCACGTCGTCGACCAGCAGAATGGCGCGGCCCTCGACCAGCGGGCGACGGTTGCGCGGGACGATGAAGGCTCCCTGCAGATTCTCGGCGCGCTGGGCGCGGGTCAGCCCCACCTGCTGGCGGGTGCGTTTGCGCCGCTCCAGCGCGACGGCCGATAGCGGGCGCCCGGCGTGCGCCGACACCACCTGCGCCAGCGCGGCGGCCTGGTTGAACCGACGCCGCCAGAGCCGGGTGCGGTGCAGCGGCACGGGCACGATCAGATCGGCCTGCGGCAGCAATTCGGCACCCGCCTGCGCCATCATCCGCCCCAGGGTCAGCGCCAGCTCGAGCCGATCGCCATATTTCAGACGGTGCACCAGCTCGCGCGCCGTGCCGTCGAAGCGGCAGACGGCGCGGGCGCGCCGGAAGACCGGCGGATCGGCGATGGCCGCCGGCGAGATCAGGCCCGGCCCGAGATCGACCGGAAACGGCGTGCCCAGCCGTTCGCAATAGGGCCGCTCGATGAAGCCGAGGCCGCTCCAGC
>JBKBRD010000131.1:0-8683 GCA_046292405.1 Allobosea sp.
AGCTCGCCCGCCTGCATCGCCGCGACGACGCGGGCGAAGACCCGCTGCGCCAGCTCCGGCCGCTCGACCAGCAGCGTGTCGGCGTCGATGCCGAAATAGCTGAGGTTCTGGCGGAAGGGCCGCAGGCCGATGCGGCTGTTGGCGTAAAGGTCGCGCTTGCCGATCTCGAGGAAGCGGCCGAAGGGCTTGAGCGCCTGCAGCCCCTTGGCGATGGCCTCGCCCGCCAGCGAATTCAGCACGGCGTCGACGCCCTTCCC
This sequence comes from Allobosea sp., assembly GCA_046292405.1. GTDB lineage: Bacteria > Pseudomonadota > Alphaproteobacteria > Rhizobiales > Beijerinckiaceae > Allobosea. The sequence continues at coordinate 258 of JBKBRD010000131.1, forward strand.
GCCCGTGAGCCGCATGATGTCGTCGGCGAAGGCGAGCGAGCGCGAGCTCAGCACATGGTCGGCGCCCATGGTCCTGACCAGGCGCTGCTTGTCCTCCGAGCCAGCGGTGGCGAAGATCACGGCCCCCTTGAGCCTGGCGATCTGCAGCGCCGCCAGCCCGACGCCGCCGGCCGCGCCGTGGATCAGCACGGATTCGCCCGGTTCCAGCCGCGCCAATTGGTCGAGCGCGTACCAGGCCGTGACGAAGGCGGTGGGGATCGTCGCCGCCTCAGCGAAGCCCAAGCCGGCCGGGATCAGGGCCGCGCTGTCGGCGCTGGTGGTGACATGGCTGGCGAAGCAGGAGGAGGCGAAGGCAATGACGCGGTCGCCGACCTTCAGCCGCGAGACGCCCGGGCCGGTGCGGACAACCTCGCCCGCGCATTCCATGCCGATGGTCGGCCCCGAGAAGCCCTTTTCCACTGCCTCTTCCGGCAGCATGCCCATGGTCCAGAGCACGTCGCGGAAGTTGAGGCCGGCGGCGCGCACGGCGATCTCGACCTCCCCTGGCTGCGGGGCGCGCCGCTCGCTCTCGCGCAGATGCAGCGAGCCGACGCCGCCGCCGGGCAGGAAATCGAGCCGGAACGAGCGGCTCTCATCGGATCTGCGCGCGCCGGGCAGGAAGCTTGCGAGCCGCGTCTGCTCGGCGATGGAGGATTCGCGCGTGCGGTGGAGATAGCGCCGGCCATCGACCAGCAGCGTCTCGGTTTCGGCGTCGCGGGCCAGCAAAGCGTCGGCCAGGGTCTGCGCCGCGGCGACATCATCCGGGGCGGCATGGACATCGATGAGCCGGCAACCGACCGCGACCTGTTCGTTGGCGATGACGCGGGTGACGCCGGCCACGGTCGCCTGGAACGGATCGAGCGGAGGGGCGCCGGCCGGCGTCGCGAAGGCGCCGCGTGTGACCACGGTCAATGTCGCGGGCGCGGCCGGGGCCGCGTCGTCGACCGGGCGCAACTCGATGGCGCGGGCGAGCTGGATTGCGGTGAGGCAGCGCATGTCCTGCCGCGCCAGAATGCCGGCGAAAGCATCCGACGTCTCGGCGAAGCCGGCGAGATGCACGAATTCCACCGCCTGCGGCTGCGAAGCGACGATCGCAGCCATCTCGGCGTCGGTCACCCCCTCCGCTTCCAGACGATGCAGGGAGACGCTCTGGCCTGCGGCGCCCAGCGCCTCGGCGAGAGCCGTGACGAAGCGGCTCTCCGCTTCCGCGGGTCCGACCACGAGAGCGCGATGGCCCGCGAGGGCCGGCGCGGAGGCGGGAAGCGCGGTCCGGTCTGCGGCCGGACGGCGCGCCAGCAGCACCGCATAGGGCGCCTCGGGCCTCTCCGTCAGCGGCGGCGAAACCTCCAGCCCGGCCGCGAGCAGCGCGGCAGTGACGGCCTCCGGCGCAAGAGCCGGCTGCGCCAGCGTGAGAAGCTCGGCCAGCCGACCGGCTTGCGGCAGCAGGAGGATGGCGACGCCGCCCGGCGTCAGCAGATGCGCCAGCGCTGCGACGGAGCCGTCGCCCGAGACGATGGCGAGGTCGAAGCCGGTTTCGGCGAGGTCGTCGGCCATCGCCGCCTTGGCGCGGAAGTAATGGAACGGCGCAAACCGGTTGGAGGCGCGAGCCACCGCCTGTTCGCAGCGATCCGTGAACAGGTAATCGCTGCGGGCGGGCGGCAGCAGGGGCAGCACGGCGGCGGCGAGACCGCCCGTCGCGCCGCCCAGTTCGACGACCCGGATCGCCCGCTGCTGCGGCCAGGCGGCGATCAGGTCGCGCACCGCTTCCGCGACGATGCGGTTGCCGGTCAGGCGCGTCGGCGCCGTGTCCTCGAGCGCCTCCTGCATCGCGACCGCAGGGAATTCACAGGCGCCGGCGAGCCAGCGCGGCAGCGCCTGCCCGGCGCGAGCCATGGCGATGAGCTCCGCTCCGCAGCCGGGATGCGCCAGCATCAAGTCCTGGCGCAGGGCCTCCGGGTCCGGCGGGGCTGCGTCCTTCGCCCAGGCGTGGACCGGCTCGGCGCCCAGTTCGCCGCGCTGCAGCCAGCCCTGCGCCACCGCCATGGCGAGCAGCGTCCGAAGCGCGGGCAACCGCTCTGCCACGATGCGGGCCTCGCGCGCCAGGGCGGACAAGGTGAAGGGGCGATCGACCGAAGCCAAGCCGCGGATCGCGGCGGCGGCATAGGCCGCCGCAAGCAGATCCAGACCGGGCTGCGCCGCCGCAAACCCGATGCGCTCGCCATCGGCCGCAAGGGCTTGAATCCGCGGCTGCAGGCGGGCGACGATCTCGCCAAGCGCAGGCAGGGCCAGCGGCGCCGGCTGGCGAACCGGCCAGGCGGGATCGGGCCGCCAATCCTCCGTCAGGATCGGCAAGGCGCTGGGCCTGAACTCGACCTTCTGGAAGCGCGCCTCCTCGAGCAGAAGCAGAACCCGGCCGGTTTCGTCGGCGACGGTGAAATCGGCGACGCCGGTGCGGGCATTCTCATGCAGCAGCCTGACCTGGCAGACGACCCTGGCGGGAAGCGGCGCGAAGCTGCGGACGCGGCCGACCTGGACCGGGATGGTGGCGCAGTCGCCCGGATCGGTCTGCGCGATTATCGAGATCAGCAATTGCAGGCAGCCGTCGAGCACGGCGGGGTGCACGCGATAATCGTCGACCTCGCCGGCCAGCTGCGGCAGGTCGATCTCGCCGAGCGCCAGACGCGCCTGCGCGTCGGGCTCGGACAGGGCGAGCGAAACCACGCCCTGGAAATGCGGGCCGTAGACCAGGCCACGCCGGGCGCAGCCGCGGTAATGCGCCTCACGGTCGATCACGGCCGGCAGCGCCGCCCGCAGCGCCGCGAGATCGAGCGCGGCCGGCTGTTCGGGCTGGTCCGGCCGCGTGATGCGCCCGCGGGCATGTTCGGTCCAGCTCGTCGCCTGCGCGTCGGAGCGGGAGCGGATGCGCACGGTTCCGTCGGCCGCGTCCAGCGCCAGCTGGACGATGGGCTCGGCCCCGCCGCCCAACACCAGCGGCTTGAGGATCTCGAAGAATTCGAAGTCGATGACGCCTTCGCCGCTGGCGAGGGCGGCCTGGAGCGCCAGTTCGACATAGCCCGCCGCCGGAAAGATGGCTGAGCCCTGGACGACATGTTCGAGCAGATAGCCGTGCAGCGCATCCTGGATGGTGTTGGTCCAGAGGCCGTCGACGCCAGGGGCGCGCACCCCGAGCAGGATATGGTCGCGCGCCGTCGGGCCGAAAGCGTCCGGCATCTCCCAGCCGCCGCGCCAATGCACGCTGCGGTTCCAGGGATAGGGCGGGAGTTTCGGCGGCCGGGCCGGGCGCTGATAAAGCGCCGACCAATCGCCGCCGCCCGCGGCGTAGACCGCGCAGATCGCGTTCTGCAAGGTCGCGGCTTCCGGCGCCGGCCTGGCCTCCGTGGGTCGGCGCAGAGTCGACAGCGCGGCGACGCCAGGCCGTTCATTGGCCTTGGCGATCTGCACGACGTAATCGCGCAGCACCGGATGTGGCCCGATTTCGAGAACGATGTCGCAGCCATGTTCCGTGATGGCCTGGCGCGCGGCGGCGTCGAAGCGCACGGGCGCGCGGATATTGCGCCACCAGTAGCCGGCGTCGAGCGCCGAGCCGGGCACAGCCTCGCCCGCGACGGTGGAGATGAAGGGGATGGCGCCGTCGACCGGGGCGAGCGCTGCGAGCGCGGCGCGCAGCGGCGCCTCGATCTCGTCCATCGCGCTGGTGTGGAAGGCGTAGTTCAGCGGCAGCATGCGGGCGAAGCGGCCCTCGTCGGTCAGCGCGTCGCACAGCCTCTGCAGCGCCTCGGCCTCGCCCGCGACGGTGACCGCCTTGGGCGCGTTGACGGCGGCGATTTCGAGCCAGTCGGCCTGTCCGGCGAGCTTGTCCTTCGCCTCCTCCTCGCTCAGCGAGAGCGCCGCCATGCGCCCGCGCCCGGCCGTCAACGCCTGCAGCCGGCTGCGCTGGAAGATGACGAGCGTCGCCTGCTCGCGGCTGAGCGCGCCCGCGACATGGGCGGCCGCGACCTCGCCGACGCTGTGGCCGAAAGTCAGCTCGGGCGCGACGCCGGCGCAACGCAGCACGGCGCAGAGCGCGACCTGCTGGGCGAAGAGCAGCGGCTGGGCGATCTCGGTCAGGGCTATAGGGACGTCGGCTTGCGGCCGCGACATCATCTCGATCAGCGACCAGCCCGCCAGCGGCGCGAAGACGGCGTCGATGGCGCCGATCTCGTCGCGGAAGATCGCGCTCCTCGCCAGCAATTCACGCCCCATCCCCCACCATTGCGGGCCGTTGCCCGAGAAGCAGAAGGCGATGCGGCCAGCGCCCGCCGCACGCGCGCGGGCAACGCCGACAGGGCTCTCGCCCGCTTGCGCTTGAGCCAGCAGCGAAGCGGCCTCGCGGGCCGACGAGGCGGCGATGACGAGGCGGTGCTGATGACGCGCCCGCCGCAGCGCCGCGGCGGCGCGGTAATCCCGCCATTGCGCCTCCGGCAGCGCCTCTAGCGCGGCGGCGTTGAGCGCGACCATCCGATCGAGCGATTCAGGCGACTGGGCCGAGAGCGCCAGCAGCGCGCCCCAGCCTTCCTCCGCGCCGTCGCGCGGCTGCGTCGCAGCCGCCGCCTCGGTTTCGGGGCGGCGATATTCCTGCAGCACGACATGGGCGTTAGTGCCGCCGAAGCCGAAGGAATTGACGCCGAAAATCAGCGGGGCGGCGCGCTGCGGCAGCGCATGCGGCGTGTCGACCACGCTGATCCGCCCGGCGGCGAAGTCGATCTTCGGATTGGGCGTGTTGAAATGCAGATTGGCCGGTATTTCGCCGTGGCGCAGCGAGAGCAGCACCTTCGTCAGCCCCGCCATGCCGGCCCCGGATTCGAGATGGCCGATATTGGATTTGACCGAACCGATCAGGCAGACGGACGCATCGGCGCGCGGCTCGCCCAGCACGCGGGCGATGGCCCCGCACTCGATCGGATCGCCCGCCGCCGTGCCGGTGCCATGCGCTTCGACATAATAGACGTCCTCCGGCGCGATGCCGCAGGTCTCGTAGATCTGGCGCAGCAGCGCCTCCTGCGCCTCGCCGCTGGGTAGCGCCAGGCCCATGGTTCGGCCGTCCGAATTCACCGCCGTGGCCAGGATGACGGCGAGGATCTCGTCGCCGTCGCGCTCGGCGTCGGCGAGCGGCTTGACGATGACGACGCCGCCGCCCTCGGCCCGGACATAGCCCTTGCCGTCGGCGTCGAAACTCTTGCAGCGGCCGTCGGGCGACAGCATCGACGCCTGGGCGAAACCGGCGAAGGGCTTCATGCTGCCGAGGATGTTGACGCCGCCGACCAGCGCCATGCCGCAATCGCCCGCAAGGATGCTGCGGCAGGCCTGGTGCAGCGCGACGAGGCTGGAGGAGCACGCCGTGTCGATAGACATGCTCGGGCCGTGCAGATCGAAGATGTAGGAGATGCGATTGGCGGCGATGCTGAGCGCGCTGCCGATATTGGTGTAGGCGTCGGGGCTGTGGCCGATCATCGTCGCGTAGTCATTGGCGGAGACGCCGACGAACACGCCGGTGCGGCTGCCGGCGAGGCTGGCCGGGACGATGCCGGCCGATTCCATCGCCTCCCAGGCCAGTTCGAGCAGCAGGCGGTGCTGCGGATCGACCTGGCGGGCCTCGCGCGGCGACATGCCGAAGAAATCCGCGTCGAACAGATCGATGCGGTCGAGAAATCCGCCGGCCTTGGTGTAGATGCGCTGCGGCGAATGGCTGCCCTCGGTATGAAAGCCGAGATCCCAGCGACTGCCGTCGACCTCGCCGACGCAATCACGGCCCTGCTTGAGATTGTCCCAGAGCGCATCCAGATCCGGCGATTTCGGATAGCGCCCGCTCAGGCCGACGATGGCCAGCGGCGCCGGAGCGGCGGCTGCGGGCCGGTTCGCAGGCGCAGAACCCTGGGCGGGCTGCAAAGCGGGGTAAGACGATATCTGACTGGCCATGGCGCCGAACCTCTCGCTGATCAGCCTGACGCATCGCCGGACCTGATCGTTACGTCATCCGCGTCGAAAACAGCGCCGTGAGCGGGCCTTGTCGCGAATTCGGACAGGGTTACGCTACGTCGTGTTAAAAAATATTGTTCGGCATCTGCATCGCCGCGCTGATTCCCGGCGATGGTTAAGCGATCGCTGCCCGCCACGGATTCGTGTCGGGCCGGTCCGGCGCAGCGGGATCGCATCCCGGTTTCGCACCGATGGCCGATGCGCGGCGGGGGCGATGGCGCAGCGACGCCGGCCCCGTTATGCTGCCCTCCCGCCCCGCGCCGCGACCGATCCCGACGCCGCGCATTCCCGCAGCGCCGCGCGCCCCGACGCGCCGAGGTCCGCCATGTCAGCCAATTTGAAGATCGATCCGCAGCGCCTCTGGGACACGCTGATGGACACAGCCAAAATCGGCGGCACGCCCAGGGGCGGGATCAGGCGGCTGACGCTGAGCGAGGAGGACCGGCAGGTGCGGGACTGGTTCCGCGCGCAATGCGAAGCGCTGGGCTGCACGGTCGCGATCGACGATGTCGGGACGATGTTCGCAAGGCGCGAGGGCAAGGACCCGCAGGCGCTGCCGATCGCGATGGGCTCGCATCTCGACACCCAGCCGACCGGCGGCAAATTCGACGGCGTGCTGGGCGTGCTGGCCGGGCTCGAAGTGCTGCGCACCCTGCACGACATGGAATACCGCACCCAGGCGCCGATCGAGCTGATCAACTGGACCAATGAGGAAGGCAGCCGGTTTTCGCCGGCGATGCTGGCTTCGGGCGTCTTCGCCGGGGCCTTCACCCGCGACCAGGCCTACGCCATCGCCGATCGCGACGGGATCGCCTTCGAACAGGCGCTCGATGCGATCGGCTATCGCGGCAGCGAGCCGGTCGGGCAGAGGCGGTTCGCCGGCTTCTTCGAACTGCATATCGAGCAGGGACCGATCCTGGAAAAGGAAGGCTGCATGATCGGCGCGGTCACCGGCGTGCAGGGCATGCGCTGGTACGACGTCACCGTGACCGGCCAGGACGCGCACACCGGAGCGACGCCGATGTATCTGCGCCGCAATGCGCTGCTCGGCGCGGCGCGCATCATCGACGCCGTCGACGCCATCGCCCACGCCCATGCGCCCGACGCTGTGGGCACGGTCGGTTATCTCGAAAACCGTCCCAACAGCCGCAACGTCATCCCCGGCGAGGTCTTTTTCGGCGTCGATCTGCGCCATCGCGACGAAGCCGTGCTCGACGTGATGGAAGCCGAATTCAAGCAAGCTCTGGAGCGCATCCTCACCCCGCTCGACCTCGGCTATCGCTGCTCGACGCTATGGGCTTCGCCCGCCGTGGCCTTCGATCCCCGGCTGATCGACTGCGTGCGCGCCGGGGCGGCGGCGGCCGGCTTTACGACGCGCGACATGGTGTCGGGCGCCGGGCATGACGCGGCCTATATCGCGCGCGTCGCGCCGACGACGATGATCTTCGTGCCCTGCGCCGGCGGCATCAGCCATAACGAAGCCGAATCCAGCAGCTTTGCGGAATGCGCGGCGGGGGCGCAGGTGCTGCTCGAGGCGGTGCTCGCCTATGATCGCAGCCTGGCGGGCTGAGTTGGCTCAGCGCCGCCGGATCGCCGCCCAGGCCGGCGCCAGCCCATAGGAGACGAGCGGGATCAGCGCCGCCCCGACAGCCAGGCCGACGAGCCCGGAGCCGACGGCGCTGACCAGCCATTCGCCCACGGCGCCGGACCGGGGGGCGATCCGGGCCGCCGCAGCCGCCGCGTCGTGGATGAAATGGGCGATGCCGGAGAGGCCATAACCCTCCAGCCCATGCACGATGATGCCGCCGCCGACCCAGATCATCGCGGCCGTGCCGACCGCAGCGAGCAGGCGCAGGAAATAGGGCATCGCCTTGACCAGGCCGCGCCCGAAGCCGCGCGTCAGGCTGCCGAGCGCCGAGCCATTGCCGTTGCGCGCCATCGCCAGCCCGGCATCGTCGGCCTTCACGATCAGGGCGACGCCGCCATAGACCAGCATGGTGATGCCGATGCCGACGACCGCCAGCACGAGCGCCCGCATCCACAGGCTGCCTTCCGGCAGCGACGCCAGCGTGATCGCCATGATTTCGGCCGAGAGAATGAAGTCGGTGCGCACCGCGCCGGCCACTTTCTGCGCCTCGAGGGCGGCGGAATCGGCGGCGGTCTCGCCCAGCGCGGCCTCATGCGCATGCGCCTCATGCGGCCAGATCGCCTCGAACAGTTTTTCGGCGCCCTCATAGCAGAGATAGGCGCCGCCGAGCATGAGCAGCGGCGTGATCAGCCACGAGGCGAGCAGGCTGAGCGCCAGCGCGGCCGGCAGCAGGATCAGAAGCTTGTTGCGCAGGGAGCCCCGG
>JBKBRD010000132.1:0-8626 GCA_046292405.1 Allobosea sp.
ACCGGCAGCGCCGGGCTCAGCGGCAGCGCGAGACCCTCGGCCGGGGCGACGACTATATCCTCCATGGTGACGGATGGCCGCCCGCCTGCCTGCGCCGACAGCAAAGCCAGATCGGGGCGGCACGCATTGATCGGGTCGCGGTTGAGCACGACGAGATGGCTGGAGCCATTGCGCGACGTCCGCAGCAGCGCGGTCTGATCCCCGACCGCCTGCAGCAGCCGCAGCGAGCCGCCGGCATCGCCCGGCATGGCTGCGAGAAAGCGGTTGGCCGCTTCGATCTGCGCTGCGAAACGCGGTCCGGAGGCCTGCGCCGCTTCAAAGTCCTCGCTGCCGGCCTGGGCGAACGGGACATCCATGCCGTATTCGAAGCCCATCGGCATCAGCCAGCCATCGCCCAACAGGCTGGCGGCGCTCAGCGCCATCTGCCGGTTGCGATCCGGGTTGACCGGCGAGGGGCCTGGCCCGCGCGCCGCGAAGGGGTCGACCGGGAAGCCGATGACAGCGGCGCGCTCGGCAAGGTCATTGTATTCCTGCGCCAGCCAGGGGCTGCGCCCATCCCACCAGGCGGCGGAGGAGGGCAGGTAGTCGAACAATTCCGCCGCTGCGCGCGCGGCGTCACGCGGCGCGCCTGGCATCCAGGCGAAGGCGGCGAAGTGCGGATCGCGGCGACGGGCGGGCTCCAGGATTTCGCGCCAGGTCGCGAGCGGCAGTCGCTCGGCCGCATGGCATCGTACGCCCGAGACACCGATTCCCTGCCAGAGTTCCAGTTGCTCCTGCCAGAGCGCGACCAGCGCGCGCGACGCGCGTGCGAAATCGGCCTGCAGCACCGGAGTGCGGTGTAAAATCCGCGGATCGATGCCGCGCGTCTCGGGGCGCAGCCAACTCTCGGGTTGCGCGCGGGCGAGCGCGCCATGTCCGGAGGCCTGCGCCGGCGCAAGATCGATCCAGAAGGCGAGCTCATGGTTGCGGCAGGCGGCAGCCAGCGCGGCCAGCGCCTCCTTTGCCGGGCGGCCGGCTATGATGTCGAGGTCATCGGTGAGAAACAGGTCCGCCGTGGCGGAGAACGGCCAGGCGAGCAGGATGTGACGGAAACCGAGCTGCGCTGCGCGCGCGACATGAGTCGGCCAGGCCTCAGGCCCGCCGCCGATCGTCGGATGGAGATAATAGATGCGCGGCGCGCCCTGCGCGCCCTGTGCGCCATCCGCTTCGCCGAGGGCTCTGTCCGAGAAATCCGCTTTCGCAATCGCCACTGCCGCACTGCTCCCGCTTCCAGCCCTTTGGGGGAACGGGTGGGAGCGGGATGGGTTCCCTCGTAGAGTGCGCTGCACAAAATCGCTGCAGCGCCTGCCGGAGTCAGCGTGGGGCCGTGACCGAAGGCTCCCGCTGGTCTGGCAAAGCAAGGGTGACGAACCAGCACAGCGCCAGCATGATCCCGGATCCCATGAGGCAGGCGGTGAGGCCCGCCGCCTGATACAACAGGCCCGACAGCAGCGTCCCCGTGAAACGGCCGACCGCGTTGGCCGCATAATAGAAGCCGACATCCTCGGCCGCATTCTCCGAGCCCGCATAAGCGAGGATCAGATAGGAATGCAGCGAGGAGTTCACGGCGAAAGCCAGGCCGAACAGGCAAAGCCCGAGCACCAGAACGAGGTCGGGACGCGGACCCGGCGCCACGGCCAGGACCGCCGCCAGCCCGAACGGCGTCAGCGCCAGCGCCAGGGACCAAAGCCGCGCCGCCGGCGCCTCCGCCGAAAGCCCATCGGCGCTGCGGGCGATCAGCGCCGGCGCCAGGCCCTGCGCCAGCCCGTAGCCAATGGTCCAGAGCGCGAGAAAGCTCCCGACCAGCGTGAAGCTCCAGCCGGAAGCGGAGAGAAAGACGGGGACGCCGACGACGAACCAGACATCGCGCGCGCCAAACAGCGCGATGCGCGCCAGCGCCAGCAGGTTGACGCCGCGGCTCCTGGAAAACAGTTCCCGCGCCGAGGCGCTGGCTTTGGCCTTGCCGAAGCGGGCGGGCAGGGCGCCGACCACCCCGATCAGGATCAACCCGAGCGCCAGCGCCATGGCCCAGAGCGCGCCGCGAAAGCCCAGCGCTTCGAGCAGCAGCCCGCCGAGAAAGAAGCCGATGCCCTTCATCGCGTTTTTCGAGCCGGTGAACCAGGCCACCCAATGGAACAGCCTGCCCGCATCGTCCTGTGTCCGGGCGGCCGCCTCGGCCGTCTTGATCGCGGATTTGGACGCGGTCTTGGTCAGATCCTTCGCGACGCCGCAAACCGCCTGTGCCAGCACCACCCAGGCGACGGACGCAGCAGCGGTCCAGCCCGGTGACAAGGCCGACAGCAGCAGAAACCCGCCGATCTGCGTTGTCAGCCCCACCGCCAGCATGCGGGTGACGCCGTAACGCACGGCCAGCCAGCCGCCGATCAGATTGGCGGCGACGCCCGCCGCCTCATAGAGCAGGAACAGCAAGGCCAGCGTGAACGGCGAATAGCCGAGCCGGAAGAAATGCAGCAGCACGAGCATGCGCAGCGCGCCGTCGGTCAGGGTGAAGCCCCAATAGGCGGCGGTGACGATGGCGTAATGGCGCGCGCCGGCGGTCATGGGCTCAGAGCCCCGCCTGGTCGAGATGGCAGGCGAGGTCGACCATGCGGCAGGCATAGCCCATCTCATTGTCATACCAGGCATAGACCTTGAGCATGGTTCCGTCGGTCACCAGCGTCGACAGCCCGTCGATGACAGCCGAGCGCGTGTCGCCCTGATAATCGACCGAGACCAGCGGCCGCGGCTCATAGCCGAGGATTCCGGCGAGCGGCCCCCTGGCCGCCGCTTTGAACAGCGCATTGACCTCGGCCGCCGTCGTCTCGCGCGCGAGCTCGAAGACGCAGTCGGTCAGCGAGGCGTTGAGCACCGGGGCGCGGACGGCATGGCCGTCGAGCTTGCCCTTCAATTCCGGATAGATCAGCGCGATCGCGGTGGCGCTGCCCGTTGTCGTCGGCTGCAGCGACAGCATCGCGGAACGGGCGCGCCGCAGATCCTTGTGCGGCGCGTCGACCACGACATTGGTGTTGGTCGGGTCGTGGATGGTGGTGATCTGGCCGTGGCGAATGCCGAGCGCCTCATGCACCACCTTCACGACCGGCGCCAAGCAATTGGTGGTGCAGGACGCAGCCGTGACGATGCGATGCTGGTCGGGACGGTAGAGATGCTCGTTCACGCCGACGACGACGTTCAGCGCCGAAGGGTCTTTGACCGGGGCCGCGACGATGACGCGCTTGGCCCCACGCTTCAGATGCCCCTCGATCGCGGCGGGCGTCAGGAACTTGCCGGTGCATTCCAGCACCAGATCGACGCCGAGATCGCCCCAGGGAATGTCCTGCGGTTGCGCATGCGCGGAAAACCCCAGCCTGCGCTCTGCAATGCAGATCCTGTCCTCGCCCTCATGCCGGATCGGCGCGCGCCAGCGCCCCTGCATGCTGTCGAAGGCGAGCAGATGGGCGATCGCGCCGGCCCCGCCCTTGATCTCGTTGAGATGCGCGATCTCGAGCCGGTTTGCTGCGCGCGGGTCGTCTCCCGGCCGTTCAGCCGCCCCCAAAGCGGCCCGCAGCGCCAACCGCCCGATCCGTCCCATGCCATTGATGCCGACCCGCATTGCCCGTCCTCCCCGCAAAACGCGCGATTGATCGCGCAGCCGATCCGTTCATGTCAATATGTCGGTTGACGATGACATGTTGACGACAGATAGTTTCAGCGGTTGGGTCCACGGGAAGGGAAGACCAGTGACGGGAACATCGGCTTCAACCCGTCTCTCATCGGCGGAGGCGGTGGCGCTGCTGGGCGCGCTTGCGCAGCCGACGCGGCTCGAAATCTTCCGGCTGTTGATGCGCTATCGCCCGCATGGCCTGGCGGCCGGCGATATCGGCCGTCTGCTCGCGGTCGCCCACAACACGCTGTCGGCCCATCTCGGCGCGCTGGAGCAGGCCGGGCTGCTGGCCTCGCGCCGGGACGGTCGCCACGTGATTTTCGCAGCGAAACCTGAACGCGCCGAGGCGCTGCTGGCGTTTTTGGGCGAGGCGTGCGGCGCTGCGGCGCCAACCGGTCCGGTGCAACCGGCGTGGACGATGCCGGCCCGGCGCGACCCTGTCGCGACGGCGCGTCCGCTGCGCGTGCTCGTCGTCTGCACCGGCAATTCGGCGCGTTCGATCATGGCCGAGGCGGTGCTGAACCGCGAGGGGCTCGGGCGCATCCAGGCCTATTCGGCCGGCAGCCGCCCGCAGGAGGCGCCGCATCCGCTGGCGCTCGGCCTGCTGGCCGATATCGGCTACGACATCGCGGCCATGGCCTCGAAGTCTTGGGACGGATTCCTCGCCGCGGACGCGCCTGAACTCGATCTCGTCATCACCGTCTGCGACGACGCGGCCGAACAGGCCTGCCCGAGCTTTCCCGGCGCGCCCATGCGGGTCCACTGGGGCCTGGAGGATCCGGCGGCCGTACTGGGGCCGCAGGACGCCCGGCGCGCGGCCTTCCTGCAGAGCTATCGCGATCTCGCCGCGCGCGTCACGGCCCTGGTCAACCTGCCCTTCGAGGCGATGGCGCTGAGCGAACTCCTGCCCGTGCTCGCCGCCATCGGCCGCATGGACGGGGCGACGCTGCGGACCCTCGAACAGGCGGCCTGACGCAGCCGCTCACCAGAGCGGCTTGCCGTCCATCGTCGAGACATGGGCGGAGACGACCTTCCAGCCCAACTCGGGAAAGCGCACGAACATCTGCGTCTGCCGGCCGACGAGATCGCGGCCGCGCACCTTGAACTCGAGGTTCACGGTGGCGATGTCGCGCCCCAGCGTCAGGATTTCGAGCCGCAGCCGCTTCTCCTTGATGCCCGGCCCCGGCGGCCTGGCGACGCGATGAGCGTGGATCTGCGAGAATCCATAGCCGTTCTCGTGCAGCGCGTAGCGGATGGTGTGCGGGCTGTCCCAGAAGGTGGCGTCGAGCACGGCGACGTCCTTGTCGATCAAGGCCTGCTCGTAACGCTCGAACAGCGCCGCGATTTCGGCGACGATTTCGGGCAGGTTGGGGGTCAGATCCGTCACGCTTCGGTCTCCATGGCGAGCGCGGTGGCGATCAGGCTCGCATCCTCGCCGCGCCCGGCGATGATCGAGAGTCCGACAGGCGCGCCATCGACATGCGCGCCCGGCAGGCTGACTTGCGGAAACCCGGCCAGCCCGCCATGCGCGCACAGGCAGGAGATGCGGTCGCGCAACGGCTGCAGCGCCGGCAGCGGCAGCCCGCGCAGCGGCGCCGGGAAGGGCGTCGTCGGCATGCACAGGATCGTGCCCTTGGGCAGCAGATGGCGCAGCCGCGCCCGCACCTCAAGCCGCAGCATGGCGGCCCAGTTGCGCTCTGCGATTGGCGTCTGCGACCCCAGCAGCAGACCGGCGGCGACGCTGAAGGCCATGCGAGGATTGGCGGTCTCCACCCAGGGGCGAAAAGTTTCCCAGGCCTCGACCGGCTGCAGCGTGCGCTGCGCCCTGGCCCAGGCCGAAAGCCCTTGCGGCGCCATGATCTCCTCGCGCGTCTCGCCGACGATGCGCCGAAGCCGGTCCAGCATGGGGGCAAGCGCGTCCTCGACCTCCCGGTCGGCGAAGCCGAAAGCGTCGACGGCGACGATCAGCCGTGTCGGCAACCGGCCGGGCGCCTCGCCCAGCATGGCGCCGCTGATCCGCGAGAAGGTTTTTGCGTCGCGAGCGAACCAGCCTGTGGTGTCGGAGCTCGGCGCCTGCGGCAGCATGCCGTCGACGCTGACGCGGCCATGGGTCGGCCTGATTCCGTAAAGCCCGCAAAAGCTCGCCGGCACGCGCACGGAGCCGCCCGTATCGGTGCCCAGGGCCATGTCGCAGAGCCCCGCGGCCACCGCGGCGGCCGAGCCGGAAGACGAGCCGCCCGGCACCCGCTCGGGCGCGGCCGGATTGGTCGGCGTGCCGTCGAACGGGTTCTCGCCGAGGATGCCGAGCGAAACTTCGTCGGTGATGGTCTTGCCGACGAGATCGGCGCCGGCGTCGAGCAGCGTCTGCACGGCGAAGCCATGACGATCCGGGACAGGATTGAAGCGGGCGAAATCGTGATTGCCGCCGCCCGTGGGAACGCCCGCCACGTCGAACAGATCCTTGGCGGCGAAGCTCAGCCCGCTCAGCGGGCCGCCGGGCGTGCCGAGGATGCGAATTCGCGGACCGGGCACGAAAGCGTTGACGCTGTCCGCCATCGCTTCGGCCCCCTGATTTGCGCTCGATCCAGCGTTTCGCATCGCGGCGTCTCCTTCCGACAAACCGCGAAGCTATCATGGAGCCGGCGCAGGAGAACGGCCTGCGCTCCCGCGGCGGCGCATCGCAAGCATGCCGAAGTTGCTTATCGCGCCGGGTCAATCAAAATGCCCGCAGGAACGCCTGCGGGCAGCAGTTCAGGCGGTTTCAGGAGAAACCAAGCAGATCAGCATTTAAGAACCTTTCTTGCCGTCTTTGCCGAACTGCTTGAGGAAGGCGGTCAGGTCCTTGATTTCCTGCTCGTTCTTGATTCCGGCAAAGACCATCTTCGTTCCCGGGATCTTGGCGCGCGGATCCTTGATGTATTCGGCAAAGACCGCCTCGTCCCAGGTGATGCCGGAGTTCTTGTTGGCGGCGGAATAGCTGTAGCCCTCGACCGCGCCGGAGTGGCGGCCGAACAATCCGTTGAGCTGGGGGCCGACGCCGTTCTTGGCGGTCTCGCCGACCTGATGGCAGGCGCGGCATTTGTTCCAGGATTTCTCTCCCGCGGCGACGTCCTGCGCCTGGGCGGACCCGGCGGCGAACGCAAATGCGAGAAGAGCGGCGCTAGCGAGGCGTGTCATGCAAGTTCCTTTGATCAAGACAGTGGTCCGTTCTTCAAAATAGCGCCCGCTGGCGCAGGTCGGGTGGTGCAGCCTTGGACAATACGCCGCCCCATCGACAGCTGCGTGACCGGCTCTGTGAGCAGAAACGCCGCAGCCCGGCGCAAGGTCCGTCCGACGGCGCGGGCTCGGCGCAGATGGCCATGCCTCAGCTGAACATGTCCGCCGTGATCCCGGCGTACCAGCCCATATTCTCCGCCTGGGTCTCCTTTCGCAGCGCGTCGCTTTCGCCCGGCTGCGACACGAAGGTCTCGGTCGCGGTGATCTTGCCGTCCTTGGGCTCGTAGCGCCCGCCGACCTTGATCGCGTCGTCGGTGTCGACCAGGCTCCAGCAGGTGTTGACGTAGCGGGCGGGGAAGGCGCGGCTGCTGGTCAGCTCGTTGCGGATCACCATCGCCGCGACCTTGGCCTGGCTGTTGGCGGAGAAGGCGGATTTCGGCATGTCGCCGGCGATGCAGGCGTCGCCCAGCACGAAGATCGCGGGATCGACCGTCGATTTCATCGTGGCCGCGTCGATCGCGCAATAGCCGCCGGCCGGCGCCAGCCCCGCCGAACGCGCGATCTCCCCGGCCATCTGGGCGGGGATGACGTTGACGAAGGCGCAGTCCTTATAGGTCTCGAAGCCGGTGACCACCGTGTTCGTCTTCGGATCGACGGATTTGATGCCGTCATGCACCTTGGGGCCGAGCCACTCGATCATCCCGCCATAGCGCTTCTCCCAATCGGCCTGGAAGACGCCCTGTTTGGAGAAGCTCTCCTTGGGGTCGAGGATGATGATCCGGGCCTCGCTCTTGCCGGCCTTTTTCAGCGCATGGGCGAACATCGAGGCCCGCTCATAGGGGCCGGGCGGGCAACGATAAGGGTTGGGCGGGGCGATCATCACGATGACGCCGCTATTGGGGACGGCGTCGAGGCGCTGCTTGATCAGCTGCGTCTGCCGGCCGGGCTTCCAGCCATGGGGCATCTGCTCCTCGACCTCGCGCGACCAGCCGGGCACGGAATCATATTTGAGGTCGATGCCGGGCGAGACCACCAGCCGGTCGTAAGCCAGGCGCTGGCCGGTCGAGAGCACGACCTCCTTCTTGTCTCGGTCGATCATCGTCGCCCGCGCGCGCGCCAGCGTGACGCCATGGTTCTGCGCCAGCGCGTCATAGCGGTGGACGATCTCCTCATAGCTCTTGAAGCCGCCGACATAGAGATTGGAGTGGAAGCAGGTCTGGTAGGTCTCGTTCTCCTCGACCAGCGTCACGGCGATCGCGCCCTGGCTGTCCTTGGCGATATATTTCGCGGCCGTGGCCCCGCCCGCTCCGCCGCCGATGACGACGACGCGGGGTTTGGCCTGGCCCAGAACGGCTGGCGCGCCAAGGCCCAGCGCGGCGCTCGCGGCCAGCCCCGATCTCACGAAATTCCGGCGGTCGATCAGCATGTGGTCCTCCCGTTTTTATCGTTGTCGGTCTTGCCCGCTTCGCACCCGTCTCCGGGCCGCTCAATGGGATGTTTTGAGGCTGCCGTAATAGGCCGCGAGCGCCTCGATCTCGTCCTGTGCGAGGCGTCCGGCGATGGTCTGCATCACCTGATTGTCGCGATGCTTGTCCTTGTAGGCGCCCATCAGCGCCACGAACTGGTCGGCGGGCAGGCCGATGATGGCGGGGATGCCGCCCTGCTGGCGGCCGCTGGTCTGGTGGCAGGCCGTGCATTCCGACGAAAGAT
>JBKBRD010000133.1:0-8616 GCA_046292405.1 Allobosea sp.
CCCGCAGCCAGCACGACCAGCAGCAGCGTGCCCGGAAACGGGCCGCCGCGCTCGATCAGCACGGCGAAGGCCAGCGGCGCCGCCGCCTTGACCGCGAGCCCCGGCGCCGAGAGCTTGCCCAGCATCGCGCCATAGCCGACCGGGCCGAAGAGCTGCAGCGGCACGGTGCCGCGCACGATCGAGCTCAGCCCCATGCTGACGCCATAGGCGATGGCGAACAGCCCGGCGAGCGTCGCGGTCATGCCGCCGATCAGCAGCAGCGCCAGGCCGACCGGCATCAGCAGGGCCGAGACCCAGGCGGTCGTCACCGGCTGCAGCGACGCGCCAAACAACATCTCGCAGAGGCGGCCGGCGACCTGCGAGGGGCCGACCATCGCGCCGATGGCGACGGCCACGGCGGCGGTCAAGCCCAACCCCTGCAACAGGCTGAGCATATGCACCGAGAGCGCCGAGACGACGAAACCCTGCAGCGAAAAAGCCAGCGCCAGCAGCAGGAAGGCGCGCCTTCGCATATCTCCCGCGAGATAGCCGTCGGTTTCCGCCACGCCTTCCGCCTGTTTCGGCTTGGCCGGAGCGAGCGAGCGCCCGAGACGGCCCGGCACTGCGAAGGCGTGCAATGGCAGGCAGATCAGCAGCTGCGCCAGCGCATAGAACTGGTAGATGGCGCGCCAGTCGTAGCGCGCCAGCAGCGCCGTCGTCAGCGGCCAGAACACCGTCGAGGCGAAGCCGCCGATCAGCGTCAGCTGGCTGATCGCCCGCCGCGCCGAGGCCCCGCGCGCCTGCGTCAGGGCCGCGAAAGCGGCGTCGTAGAAGACCATGGTCGAGACGATCTCGAGCAGGATCATCGCGCTGAAATAGCCGACCGGGCCATGCGCCTGCGTCAGCGTCCAGAGCGCCAGCGCCGCCAGCGCCGAGCCCGCGCTCATCACCAGCCTTGCGCCGAAGCGGTCGATCAGCCGCCCGGTCAGCGGCGCGACGGCGCCGCCCGCCAGCAGGCCCACGGCGAAGCCGCCATAGGTCCATTCCGGCGCCCAGCCGAAATCCTCGGTCATGCGCGGCGCCAGCACCGCGAAGGCGTAATACAAGGCGCCATAGCTGATGACAGTGGTGACGCCGAGCGCGGGGATCAAGGACAGGCCGCCCTTTGCCGCCGGCGCCTGGGGTTCCGGAGGGACCGCCATTACGCTTCCGCGACCTCGCGCGCGGGGCCGGAGGCGCATCCGCAGCCGCTCCCGGTTTTCGCGGGCGCCGCCGCGACCGGGCCGCAGCAACCGGCGGCGGAAGACGGCGCCGCCGTGCCGGGCGTGGTGCTGCAAACGCCCGTTTCCGGCAGAACCAGCTCGACGCGGCGGGCCGCGGCGTGATCGCCGGCGATCTCGGCGATGATCGACCGCACCTGCTCATGGCCGGTCGCGAGGAGAAAGGTCGGCGCGCGGCCGTAGGATTTCATCCCGGCGATATAGAAGCCCGGTTCAGGGTGAGCGAGTTCCGCCGCGCCATGTGGCCTGACCGTCCCGCAGGAGTGCAAATTCGGGTCGATCAAGGGCGCCAGCGCGGGCGCGCATTCCAGGGCAGGATCGAGTTGCACGCGCAACTCGCGCAGAAGCCCCAGATCCGGCCGGAAACCCGTCGCGACCACGAGCTCGTCGGCGACAATGCTGCGCTTCGTCGCACCGGTCTCGGACAAGGCGAGAGCGTCGCCCTGCAGGTCGATCCGGGTCAGTCGGAAGCCAGTCTCGACCGCCACCTGCCCCGTCTGGACCAGCTGCGCGATGCGCATCCCGAGTTCCCCGCGTGCGGCGAGCTGATCGGCGGAGCCGCCGCCGAAGGCCTTGGCCAGAACATGGCCGCGATAGAGCCAGGCGATCGCCGTAGCCGGCTCGCGTCGCTGCAGCTCGGCGAGGGCTATCAATGTGCCGATGGCGGAGTGGCCGCCGCCCAGAACCGCAACGCGCCGCCCCGCATAACGCTGGCGCGCCGCGCCCGCGACATCAGGCATGCCGTAGCTGATCCGGCTCGAAGCCGCGGCCTCGCCCATGGCGGGGATGCCGCCGGCGCCGGCGGGGTTGGGGGTGAACCAGGTGCCGGAGGTATCGATCACCGCATCGGCGACAAGGCTGCAATCGGCGCCGCCATGGCGGCAACGCAGTTCGAAAGGCGCGGCCTCGCGACCGAGGCTGCGGACCTTGTCGAAGTCCAGCCGCGAAACGGACAGCACCCGGGTTCCGGTGCGGATGCAATCGCGCATGGCAGGAAGCGCCGCCAGAGGCGCGAGATACAAGTCGATCAGCTCCGCCCCGCGCGGGTAGCGCTTCGGATCGGGGGGCCGCCAGCCCGCCGCTTCGAGCAGATGCGCGGCCTGCCGGTCGATGTTGTAGGCCCAGGGCGAGAACATCGGCACATGCCCCCACTGCGCTACGGCATGGCCGGCGACCGGCCCCTGCTCCAGCACCACGGGCCTCAGTCCGCGCGAAAGCGCATGGGCGGCTGCGGCGAGCCCGACGGGTCCGGCGCCGATGATGGCGACGCGCTTGCCGGGCGGCTTATCTTGATCGGCCATGGTGCTGTTCTCCCCTGCGCCTTCAGGCCCGCGCCGCCTGCGGCTCGCCGCAGCGGCTTTCGCTGCAGCATTCCGACACCAGGAAATCGACGAGGCCATTCATGCGCGCGAAGTTGGCCCGGCAGATCAGGGTCGTGCCGTCTCGCTGCTGCGCCACCAGCCCCACGACGATCAGGGCCTTGAGGTGATGCGACAGGGTCGAGGCGGCAATCCCAAGCCGCTGCTGACATTGGCCGACGGCAAGCCCGTCATGGCCCGCCCGGACAAGCAACCGGAACAGCGCCAGACGAGTCGGATTGCCGAGGGCTTCGAGAGAAGCGGCTGCGTCGTCGAGTGTCATGAAGAAGAGATTGCTCCCAGAAGCGCGCCTGTCAATCGGTATTTCCAGAAATATGGAAATAATTGATGCGGCGCTTTGGAACGTGTCTCGGTCAGCCTGCAGGGCAAGCGGTCCGGAGCTGCTCTAGACGAGCTGATTGCGCAAAGTGGCCTCGCCCTTCGCGAGACGTCCTAGATTCTCGATCAGCAGATCGACGACATTGGCCTCATAGGCGCGGGTTTCGCCGGCGCTATGCGGGGTGACGATCACCTGCGGCAGGCTCCAGAAGGGCGAGTTCTCCGGCAACGGCTCGTCGTGGAAGCAGTCGAGCCCGGCGCCGGCGATGCGGTTTTCGCGCAAGACCGCCAACAGCGCCGCCTCGTCCACCACCTTGCCGCGGGCGACGTTGATCAGCAGCGCCGAAGGTTTCATCGCGGCAAGCGCCTGCGCGCCGATCAAGCCTTCCGTCTCCGGCGTCAGCGGGCAGGTGAGCGCGACGATATCGGCCTGCGCCATCACCTCCAGCAATTGGTCGGGCCGGACCACCGCCTCGACATCGGGCTGCTTTTCCGGGCTGCGGCGCACGCCGATGACGCGCATGCCGAAGGCCGAGGCCAGGGTCGCCAGCCTGAGGCCGATGCGGCCGAGCCCTATGATCGCCAGCGTCTTACCGCCAAGCTCGTCCTCGCGCCGGGCGCGGTCGCCGATCATCGGGCGCCAATGCCGGGCGGTCTGGTTGTCGCGGGCGAGATGGATCTGCCGGGTCAGCGCCAGGATCAGCGCCATCGCGTGTTCGGAGACGGCGCGCTCATTGGCGCCCTGGGCGGTGGCGAGCCTGACGCCGGCCGCAGCGAAGGCGGACTTGTCGTATTGATCGGCGCCGGCGCTGATCGACTGGACGAAGCGCAGCTTCGGGCAGGCGGCGATCAGCTCGTTGCGCCAGAGACCGGAGACGACCAGCACATCGGCCTCGCCCGCGCGGGCCTTGAGCTCATCGAGCGAGCGCACCTCGAAACTGCGGGCGGCATGGCCGCGCCGCGCGAATTCGGCCTGGAGCTGATAGGCGGCATGGGCGAAGCAGATGGTCAGGTCGCTGTCGGGCGGCAAGGCGGGCATGGCGTCACTTTCTCTCGGCTGGCAGGCTCAAGTTAGCCGGGGTTTGCGCGCGCGTCCCGGCGTCTGGCGCATGCTGGGCTCACGCCGCGTCGGGAGCCGGCGGTCCGTCGCAGATGGCGCGTTCCAGCCGCGCCCATTGCGCCGAATCCCCCGGAAGGCCGAAGCGCAGCCGGCGCGGATCGTGCTGGAAGCGGCGGACATAGACGCCGTGCCGGCCCAGCCTTTCAAACAGCTGCGCGGCATTATCCGTCTCCAGCAGCCGGAACAGCGCCGTCCCCCCGACCACGACGCCGCATCGGACCAGCATCGCATCGAGCCTCGCGGCGTCGGCTTCGCGCGCCGCCGCCGCGAGCCGCAGCCAGGCCGCGTCGGCCAGCGCCTGCGCCCCGATCTGCAGCGCCGGACCGGCGACGGCCCAGGGGCCGAGCGCCTCGCGCAGGCGCTGCATCGGCTGCGCTTCGCCGATGGCGAAACCCAGCCGCAAGCCGGCCAGCCCATAGGATTTGCCGAAGGAGCGCAGCACGACGGTGTTGGGCGGCACGCTGGGAACGAGACTGTGCTGCGGCGTGAAATCGCAGAACGCCTCGTCCACCACGAGCAGGCCGCCGCGCTGCGCCAAGGACCCGGCGAGCGCGTGCAGCGCGGGCAGAGGCATGCGCCTTCCATCGGGATTGTTCGGGTTCACCAGCACGACGATGCCGGCTTGCCTCGCCTCGGCGAGATCGGTGATCGCACGCACCGGGAAGCCGGCCTTGCGCCAGGCCGCCTCATGCTCGGCATAGGTGGGGCCGAGCACGGCGATCTGCCCGATGCCGACGAGGCGGGGCAAAAGCTCGATCAGGATCTGCGTGCCCGGAGCCGCGACGATCTCGGCGCCATCGGGCACGCCATACGCCGCGCGGGCGGCGCGCAGCAGCGCCTGTTCCTCGGCCTGTCCGGGCAAACGCTGCCACAGGCTTAACGGCAGGGCGGGAAGCGGATAGGGGATGGGGTTGATCCCGGTGGAGAGATCGATCCAGGGTTGGGGCGCAGCGGGAAAGAGCGCGCGCGCCTTCGCCAGATCGCCGCCATGCCAGATGTCCTCAGTCACGAATCGCCCTGCCCCGTCATGAGCCTGTCCGACACCCTGCCCCTGCTGCTCGGCGCGCTGCTGCTGGAAGCGGCGCTGGGCTATCCGCAAGCCTTGTATGCGCGGATCGGCCATCCCGTCACCTGGATTGGCGGGCTGATAGCCTGGCTCGACCGCAGCCTGAACCGGGAAGGCTCAGGCTTTGCGGCGCGGCGGGCGGCCGGGGTCGCGGCCCTGGCCGTGCTGCTCGCGACCACGGCGTCGGTCGCGCTGGCCTTGGCAGCGCTGTGCCGGCTCGCCGGGCCGCTGGGGCTGGCGCCGCTGGCGCTGCTCGCCTCCAGCCTGCTCGCCCAGCGCAGCCTGCATGAGCATGTCGCCGCCGTCGCCGAGGGGCTGGAGCGGGATGGGCTGGCGGGCGGACGCCGCGCGGTCGCGATGATCGTCGGGCGCAATCCGCAGTCACTCGATCAGGCGGGGGTGGCCCGGGCCGCGATCGAGAGCCTGGCGGAGAATTATTCGGATGGGGTGGTGGCGCCGGCCTTCTGGCTCGGCCTCGCCGGGCTGCCCGGCATCGCGCTCTACAAGGCGGTCAATACCGCCGATTCAATGATCGGACACAGGACGGAGCGCCATCTCGCCTTCGGCTGGGCGGCGGCGCGGCTCGACGACCTCGTCAACCTGCCGGCCTCGCGGCTGACGGCGCTGCTGATCGTGGCCTCCGCGGCGCTCGACCGCGATGCCGATGCCGGCGCCGCCTGGCGCGCGGTGCGGCGGGACGCAGGCCGTCATCGCTCACCCAATGCCGGCTGGCCCGAGGCCGCCATGGCCGGAGCGCTTGGACTGAGGCTGGCCGGGCCGCGCGTCTATGGCGCGGTCACGGTTGCGGATGGCTGGATGGGCGATGGGCGGGCGGAAGCTGACGCCAGCGACATCCGGCGGGCGCTGCGGCTTTACCGGCGCGCCTGCCTGCTGATGGCGGGGCTGGTCGCGGCGGCGGCGGCGCTGGCGGGGTGACGGCTTTCACTTTGGATGCGGTTCGCGATCGGATATGGTTTCGGCGGAGGGCTCGCCATGGGAACGCATGTCACCATCGACGACGATGTCGCTCGCGCACCGAAACAGCTGGCGCATGCGCAGAAACGTAGCCTCGACGCGGTGATCTCCGATATTCTGAGGCGTGCGCTGCCGCTCGATCAACCCGTTTCCTACCGCAATGGCCTGCCGCAACTGCCATACCGTCAAGGCGTGAGCGTTACCACCGAGCTTGTCGACGAGCTGCGCGACGAGCCTACGGAATCGCACGCTCGCGAGCCGGCGCTGTCCTTCACCTGATCCCGACCCGGTGGCGCGCTAGAACTCGATCCCCTGCTGCGCCTTCACCCCGGCGGCGAAATGGTGCTTCACCAGCGTCATTTCGGTGACGAGATCGGCGGCTTCGATCAGCTCGGGCTTGGCGTTGCGGCCGGTGACGACGATGTGCAGCCCGGCACGCCGGGCGGTGAGCACGGCGACGACCTCCGCCAGCGGCAGATAATCGTAGCGCAGCGCGATGTTCAGCTCGTCGAGCACGATCAGGCGGATGCTCTCATCTTCCATCAGCTCTTTGGCCTTGGCGAAGGCGCGCGCGGCCGCCTCGATGTCGCGCGCCTTGTCCTGCGTCTCCCAGGTGAAACCCTCGCCCATGGTGTGCCAAACGATCTGATCCCCGAAAGCGGCCAGCGCCTTGCGCTCGCCGGTCTCCCAGGCGCCCTTGATGAACTGCACCACGCCGACGCGCCAGCCATGGCCGAGCGCGCGCAGCATCAGGCCGAAGGCGGCGGTCGATTTGCCCTTGCCCGGACCTGTATTGACGATCAGCAGCCCCTTCTCGACCGTCTTGGAGGCGACCTCGGCGTCCTGCACCGCCTTGCGCTTGGCCATCTTCGCCTTGTGGCGGCTGGCTTCGGTCTCGTCGATCGTCATTTGGGCAAGCGTCCTATTTCACCTGCAGCGGCAGGCCAGCGACCATGAAGACCACGCGGTTCGCCTGCGCGGCAAGGCTCTGGTGCAGGCGCCCGGCCTCGTCGCGGAAGCGCCGGGCCAGCGCATTCTCCGGCACGATGCCGAGCCCGACCTCGCTGCCGACCAGCACGAGCGGGCTGCGCGAAGCGCCGCAAGCATCGCGCAGCGCCGCGCCGGCGGCCTGCGTGTCGTGCTCGCCCAGAATCAGATTGGTCAGCCAGAGCGTCAGGCAATCGACCAGGATCGGCCGGCCCGCGGGGATGGCGGCGATGGCGCCGGGCAGATCGAGCGGCGCGTCCACCGTCAGCCAATCCGGCGAGCGCCGGGCGCGATGCTCGTCGATCCGCGCCCGCATCTCCTCGTCCCAGGCCTGGGCAGTGGCGATATAGACCCATGGCGCGGGCATCGCCTCGATCAGCGCCTCGGCATGGCGGCTCTTGCCCGAGCGCGCGCCGCCGAGAACGAGGGTGAGAGAGGCGCTCGTCACGCCGGAGCCCGCGATGGCTGCGCGCAGGATGGGGAGCGTCGCATCAGCCTGCCTCGGGCTTGCGGCGGCGCGGACCTTCCGCCAGCGATTTGAACACGCCGCGCAGGGTGCGGGCCTCCTGCTCGGTCAGGCTGAGGCGGTGGAGGATGTCGCGCAGATTGGCCGTCATCACCGCCTTCTTGCCGGGCGGGAAGAAGCCGCATGTGTCGAGCTCGGCCTCGACATAGTCGAACATCGACAGGACGGTGGCGCGGGTCGCCGGCGGCGACAGGTTCTGCTCGCGAAAAGGGGCTTCGCCGCCGGTCGCCTTGAACCATTCATAGCCGGTGAGCAGCACCGCCTGCGCCAGGTTGAGCGAGGCGAAGGCCGGGTTGACCGGGAAGGTCAGGATCGCGTCGGCGAAGCTGATCTCCTCATTGGTCAGGCCGATGCGCTCGCGCCCGAACAGAATGCCGACGCGCTCGTCCTGGCCGATGCGCTCGCTGAGCGGCGGCATCGCTTCGGCGGGGGTGACGACGCGCTTCATCTGGCCGCGCTCGCGCGCCGTCGTCGCCAGCACATGGTTGAGATCGGCGACGGCCTCGGCCGTGCTTTCGTAGAGCCGGGCGTTCTCGAGGATATGGGTCGCGCCCGAGGCGGCCGACGTCGCGCCCTTCTTCAGCCCGCCGCCGGTCGGCCAGCCGTCGCGGGGGGCGACGAGGCGCATTTCCGACAGGCCGAAATTCGCCATGGCGCGGGCGCACATGCCGATGTTCTCGGCCATTTGCGGCTCGACCAGAATGATCACGGGCGCAGGCGCCTGGCTGGGCGGGCGGGTGCGGTCGGTGCCTGAACCGGGCATGGATCTCGCCATTCTCCTGATGCGCAGCGTCGATGGCTGCGGCGCAGCTCTCGCCACTGCGGCCGGCCGCGTCAAGCCGCGACCGGCGCGGCGCGACGGATCAGCCGCGCGCCGCCGCCACCGCCCGCAGCACCCGCAGCGTATTGCCGCCGGCGAGCTTTTCCAGATCGCTCTCGCTCCAGCCGCGGCGGATCAGCTCGGCGATCACCGCGGGGAAGACGGA
>JBKBRD010000134.1:0-8570 GCA_046292405.1 Allobosea sp.
GGGGCCATGCTCTACGCCCGCTCTCCCGCCAGCGCGATGAGCTATGCCAATGGCCGCTGGAGCGTGACAACGCCGGGCGGAAAAGTGACGGCGCGCGCACTCGTTCTCGCCACCAACGCCTATACCGGCGAGTTCGAGCCGGGGCTGGCGCCTGAGATTGCGAGTGAAGTCATCCCGGTCCTGTCCTGGCAGATGGCGACGCAGCCGATCAGCGACAATATCGCCAAGACGATCATTCCCGACCGCCAGGCCATGTCGGACACGCATCGCGAACTGTATTTCGCACGTTGGGACGCGCGTAACCGGCTGGTGACGGGCGGGGCCGCCGTCTTCCCGGGCGAAGGCGGCGCCAATCTGCGCCCCGCCGTGGCGGAGCGGCTCAAGCGGCTTTGGCCGCAACTCGGCGACGTCAGTTTCGACTATGTCTGGTCGGGCTATGTCGGCATGACGCCCGACAACCTGCTGCAGCCGCAGGTCCCGGGCTATCCCCGCATTCACAGGCTGGGGCCGGACGCCTATGGCTGGGTCGGCTGCAATGGCCGCGCCGTCGCGCTGTCGATCTCGCTGGGGCGGGAACTGGCGACGGCGACGCAAGGCGTCGCCCTCGAAACCCTGGGCCTGCCGCTATCGGAGCCGAAATCGCAACCGCTGCGCGGGATCGTCAGGCGGATCGCCCCCTTCGCCCTGCCGCTCTATCGCAGGCTGGACGCGGCCGAGATCTGATCAGCGCGTCGCGCGGCGCGTGGTGCGCACCACGCTGGGGGCGGTAATAGCGCCCGCCGCGCCGCCGACGACGGCGCCGACCGGCCCGGCGACCACAGCGCCGGTTCCGGCGCCGACGGCCGCCCCACCGACCCGCTGTTCGACCGTGTTGCAGGCGCCGAGCGCAAGCGCCGCGACGGTCAGGACAGCGATGTTGGCGATTTTCATGGTCATGTGATGCAGCTTTCGGTTGACGTTGGGGCTGAACGCGCCTCGCCTCGGCTTGTTCCCGGGGCAACGGCGCAAACTCCCCGCCGTAATCCCGGCTTTTGACTTGCGATCCCCGCAGAAATCCGTATACAGCGGCCATCGCATCAGCCGCACCATTCGCGTGGGCGATGAGGGCCGGTCTCCGGTTCGCGTCGCGCGGTTTAGTTTTTGCCCGGTCCGCCTGCGTCAGGCGGATCGACGGAGTTGAGACCGATGAAGATCCGCAATTCGCTGAAGTCGCTGCGCGCCCGCCACCGCGACAACCAGCTCGTGCGCCGCAAGGGCCGCGTCTACATCATCAACAAGGTCCAGAAGCGCTTCAAGGCGCGTCAGGGCTGAGATCTCGCGCGGCCTTAGGGTCGCGGCGATATCCGGTTGGACGGTTCGGCGGGACGCCTTTCGGCGTATCCCGCCTTTTCGTCGTTGTCGTCACGGCCCATCTCTCCTGCCTGTGAATTGACGCCCCGGGCGGCAGCGCTAGATTGGCGGTCATGATCAGCTTTCGCGCAGCCCTTTTGACCTCCCTGCTCTCGCTCGCCGGCGGGTCCGGCGCGCTGGCGCAAAACAACGCGACGCCGGCCCCGGCCGTGCCGCCGCCGATCGATCGGTACGAGACTCCTTCAGCCCGTCCCGCGCCGCAGCGCGGCCCGGCCGCCACGCTGGAACGGCTGTTCGAGCGCCTCGCCGCCGCCAAGGACGAGACCGAGGCCAAGGGCATCGCCAATCTGATCCAGCGTCGCTGGTCGCGCTCCGGCTCGGACACCGCCGATCTGCTGATGACGCGCGCCCAGACAGCCATGCGCGGCAAGCAGCTCGAGCTCGCGATCGAACTGCTCGACCGCGTCATCGGCCTCGAACCCGGTTGGGCGGAGGCGTGGAACCAGCGCGCCAACGCGCTCTTCCTGGCCGGCGACCCGATCCGCTCGATGCTCGACATCGGCGAAGCGCTGAAGCGCGAGCCGCGCCATTACGGCGCGATGATGGGGCTGGGCACGATTCTGCGCCAGCAGGGCGACGACAAGCGCGCCATGGTCGCCTTCCGCAAGGCGCTCGAGATCTATCCCCAGCTCGAGGCGATCAAATCGGCCGTGGATTCGCTGAAGGCCGAGGTCGACGGCCGCGACGCGTGAGCGCGCCCCCCTCCGCGACGCAACCGAACCCGGCCCGTCGGCGTAAAGACCATATGCTCATCCGTATTCTTCTCGTCATCCTCCTGCTGTCCGTCACGGCGCTGATCGTTCGCAGCGAATGGATCGCCGCCGATGTGGCGCGCGCCTATCCCGCCAAGGGCCAATTCGTGCCTGTAGCCGGCGGGCGCCTGCATTATCTCGAACGCCAGCCCGCGGGCGAGAGCCGCGGCACCGTCGTGCTGGTGCACGGCGCCTCGTCCGATCATGCCGATCTGCTGGCGACGCTCGGCCCCGAACTCTCGCATTACCGGGTCCTCGCCATCGACCGGCCGGGCCATGGCTGGAGCGACCGGCTCGACGAGGCCTCGGCCGATCCCGGACGCCAGGCGGGCGCCTTGATGCAGGGGCTCGACCGGCTCGCGCCGGAGCGCTTCGTGCTGGTCGCGCATTCGCTGGCCGGCGCGCTGTCGACGCGCATTGCGCTCGACCGGCCCGAGCGGCTGGATGGGCTGGTGCTGCTGGGCGCGGTCACCCATCCCTGGCCCGGCGGCATCGCCTGGTATCATCACGTCACCTCCTGGCCCGTGATCGGCCCGCTCTTCACCCGGATCGTGGCGCTGCCGGCCGCCAGCGTCTTGCTCGAAGACGGCGCGAAAAGCGTGTTCAAGCCCAAGCCGATGACGCCGGATTATGTCGCGACCGGGCACATCCCCCTGCTGCTCCGGCCCGGCGTGTTCCGCGCCAATTCGCAGGACATCAAGGCGACGCTCGATTTCGTCGCCGCCCAGGCCGGCCGCTATGGCGGGTTGAAGGTGCCGGTGGTGGCGATCACCGGCGACAGCGACGACATCGTCTCGCCGACCATTCATTCGGCCAGCATCGCCAGGCAGGCGCCCCAGGGCCGCTTCGTGCTGCTGCCGGGCGTCGGCCATATGCCGCATCACGCCGCGCCCGAAATCGTCGTCGAGGCGATCGACCAGCTGGCCGGCCCGCGCTCGGGACTGGCGCGCAACTGAAGCAGCGCAGCCGGCCGCGCTCAAGCCTGGTCGACATGCTCCTTCGCCACGAAGGCGATGCGCACCATATTGGTCGCGCCCGGCGTGCCGAAGGGAACGCCGGCGACCACGATGATGCGGTCGCCCAATGTGGCGAATCTTTCGCGCACGGCGAACTTGCAGGCCCGCGCCGCCATGTCGTCGTTATCGGAGGCGTCCTTGGTCACCACCGCATGGACGCCCCAGACCAGCGTCAACTGCCGCGCCGTGCTGCGATTGGGCGTGAGCGCGATCACCGTGGCGTTGGGACGCTCGCGCGCGATGCGGAAGGCGGTGGAGCCCGAGGAGGTCCAGGCCGCGATGGCGCGCAGCTTCAGCGCGTCCGCGATTTCATGGGCGGCCTTGGCGATGGCGTCGGCGCCCGTCGCTTCCGGCTCCGCCCGCTGCGCCTCGAGGATCGAGCGATAGACCGATTCGCTTTCGACCTCCTCGGCGATCCGGTTCATCATCGACACCGCCTCGATCGGATAGTCGCCGGCGGCGCTCTCGGCCGAGAGCATCACCGCATCGGCCCCCTCGAACACGGCGGTGGCGACATCGGAGACTTCGGCGCGCGTCGGCACCGGGGCCGTGATCATGCTTTCCAGCATCTGCGTCGCGATCACCACAGGCTTGCCCTTGACCCGCGCCATGCGGGTGATGCGCTTTTGCGTGCCGGGCACCTTTTCCAACGGCA
Source organism: Allobosea sp. (assembly GCA_046292405.1). GTDB lineage: Bacteria > Pseudomonadota > Alphaproteobacteria > Rhizobiales > Beijerinckiaceae > Allobosea. Next base: position 3,834 of record JBKBRD010000134.1, read on the forward strand.
TTTCCACGCCGAGATCGCCGCGCGCCACCATGATCGCATCGGAGGCGTCGATGATCTCCTCCAGCCGCAGCACCGCTTGCGGCTTTTCGATCTTGGCCATCGCCAGCGCCCGACCGCGCACGATCTTGCGCAGATCCGCCATGTCCTCGGGCCGCTGCACGAAGGACAGCGCGATCCAGTCGACGCCCGCCTCGGCGGCGGCCTCGGCGTCGGAGCGGTCCTTGTCGGTCATGGCCGAGACCGGAATCGTCGTATCGGGCAGGCTGACGCCCTTGCGCGAGGACAAGCGCCCGCCGACCGTGACGCGCGTCACCGCCTGCTGCGGGCTCGCCTTCTCGACCACGAGGCGGATCTTGCCGTCGTCGAGGATCAGCGTATGGCCGGGCTCCAGCGCGGTCAGGATTTCCGGATGGGGCAGATGCACGCGCTTCGCATCGCCCGGCGTCGCATCCGCGTCGAGCACGAAGCGCGCGCCGTTTTCGAGCGTGACGAAACCCTCGCCGCCGAACTGGCCGACCCGCAGCTTCGGCCCCTGCAGATCGGCGAGGATGCCGACCGGGCGCTTGAACCGGGTTTCCAGCGAGCGCAGCATCGCCACCCGCTCGGGCAGCGTCTCGCGCTGGGTGTGGCTCATATTGATGCGGAAGACGTCGACGCCCGCGGAAAACAGCTTCTCGCACATCTCGACCGTGGCCGAGGCGGGGCCGAGCGTGGCGATGATCTTGATCCGGCGTTCGCGCTTCATTGCTGGTTCCTCACGGCCGCGGCGCGGCGCCGGTGTTGTCGGTCAGCTGGATCGTCCAGCTCTTCTGCTCGCCGGTGTCGACCTCGAAATAGCCGGCCCGCTCATAGCCGCGCGCGAGACAATCCTCGATGCCGCGGATGGTGAACTCCTTGTTGCGGGTGCACATGACGGATTTGCCGGTCCACTCCCCGCCCTTGTCGTAATCCACGGCGTGGACATAGTAGAACCGCGCCGCCAGCGTGCCGCGCAACAGGGTCTCGCAGGCGCGCGGCGCGAGGTTCCACCAGCCCTCGGTGATCCAGCCCTGCCCGTCGCGATAGCCGATCGCGACGCCGACGCGGCTGCCGGTGGTGTTGCACATGCGCAGATCGGCGAAGGCGACGCTCGGCGCCAACCCCATCGCCGCGCCCAGCAGGGCGGCGCAGCAGAGACGGTTCTTCAGGGTCATCATGGCTCGATCAGGATCACGCGGCAGTCGTTCACATTGGTCAGCGTCGGCCCTGTCCGCAACAGGTCGCCCAGCGCCGAGAAGAACCCGGTCGAATCGTTGTCGGCGAGAGATTGGGCGGGAACGAGGCCGAGCGCCTCGGCGCGCTCCAGAGTGGTGGCGTCGACGATCGCGCCGGCGGGGTCGGTGGCCTCGCCGCCGCCGCCATCGGTGCCGTCCGTATCGCCAGACAGCGCAACGATGCCCGGCTCCCCCGCGAGCGCAATGGCCAGGGCCAGCGCATATTCCTGGTTCGGCCCGCCGGCGCCCTGCCCGCGCAGCGTCACCGTCAGCTCGCCGCCGGAAAGGATGGCGGCCCGCCTCCCCTCCCGCTTCAGCCGCAGCGCCAGCGCGGCATGGGCCGCCGCGACCTCGCGCGCCTCGCCCTCCACATCGGCGCCGAGATCGTGGACCGCAAAGCCCGCCGCTTCGGCCGCAGCGCGCGCGGCGGCGAGCGCCTCGGCCGGGCGGGCGATGATTCGAAAGTCCGAGCGGGCGAAAGCGGGGTGGCCGGGCTTGGGCGTTTCGCTGGCGTCGTCGGCCAGCAGCGCCGCCGCGGCGGGCGGCAGCGCCAGCGCGTAACGCGCGACGATGGCGCGGGCATCCGCCATCGTCGTCGGATCGGGCACGGTCGGCCCCGAGGCGATCGCGGTCGGCTCGTCGCCCGGCACGTCCGAAATCGCCAGCGTCAGCAGCCGCGCCGGCGCGGCGGCCAGCGCCAGCCGCCCGCCCTTGATGCGCGACAGACGCTTGCGCACGATGTTCATCTCGCCGATCGGCGCGCCCGAGCGCAGCAGCGCCTTGTTGACCGCCTGTTTCTCGGCCAGCGCCAGCGAGCCGGCGGGCGCAACCCAATTGGCCGAGCCGCCGCCGGAGAGCAGCACCAGCACGAGATCATCGGCGGTGGCGGAAGCGGCGAGCTCCAGCGCCCGCGCGGCGCTGTCGATGCTGCCCTGGTCCGGCACCGGGTGGCCCGCCGCGACCATCGGGATGTGCCGGGTGCGCGCCTCGTAGCCATGGCGCGCGACCGCATGGCCGAGCAGCCGCTCGGGCGGAAAGCCGCCATCGAGATAATGCGCTTCGGCCAGCGCCGCCATGCTGCCGGCCGCCTTGCCGGCGGCGAGCAAAATCAACCGGCCGGTGTCGGGGGCGGGCGGCAGATGGGCGGGCAGGCAGCCGGCGGGGTGGGCGCGGGCGACGGCGGCATCGAAAATGCGGCGCGCCGCTGCGCGCGCCCGCGCTGTCCCGCCATCCTCAGCCAGCACTGCATTTCCCCCTGAATCGGCCTTGCGACGTCGCATTCAGTCGACTTTCGCCAAGGATTCTTTTAAGTCGCCGCAATGCTCCCGTCACCAGCCATTCGATTATTTAATCATACTTTTCGAGGTGTCGTGTGAGCGTCCCCACTGCTCCTGTCGCGAGGCGTCGGCCGGGCGATGTCGAAAGCGTCGCAGGCGACCCGGCCATCGGGCTGCTGCTGCTCTGCGACCACGCCACTAACGCCATTCCCGAAGAGCTCGCAGGTCTCGGCCTGCCGGCTGCGCAGCTCGAGCGGCACATCGCCTTCGACATCGGCGCAGCCGCCATGACGCGAGCGATGGCGGCGCGCCTCGGCTGCCCGGCCGTGCTGAGCAATTTCTCCCGGCTGCTGATCGACCCCAATCGCGGCCTGGACGATCCGACCCTCGTCATGCGCCTGTCCGACGGCGCCATCGTGCCAGGCAACCGCCATCTCGACGCCGCCGGGATCGCCGCGCGCATCGCCCGCTATTATCGGCCCTACGACGCCGCCATCACCACCGCCATCGACGCGGCGCTGGCGGCGGGACATCCGCCTGCCATCGTCTCGCTGCACTCGTTCACGCCGGTCTGGCGCGGCGCGGCCCGTCCCTGGCATGTCGGCGTGCTCTGGGACAGGGATGGCGCGCTGTCGAAACGGCTGCTGGCCGCGCTGCAGCGGGATGCGACGCTGATCGTCGGCGACAACGAGCCCTATAGCGGCGGCCTGCCGGGCGACACCATCGATCGCCACGCCTATGCCCGCGGCCTGCACGACACGCTGATCGAGGTCAGGCAGGATCTGATCGCCACGGATGAGGATGCGCAGGCCTGGGGCGAGCGCCTGGCGGCTTTGCTGCCGGGCTGCCTGGCGGCCTTGCCCGCGCGCGGCTGTTGAGCCCTGCCATTTCCTGGCGCGTCGCGGCTTGACGCGAGCCCCCGCGCGGTGCGAACCCTCCGGCCAAATTCCCCACCCTCATCACACTCCCGAAGGACATGCAGATGGACGAACCGGTACAGGGCGATCAGCTCAAGAGCATCGTGCAGCGCATCGAGCGGCTCGAGGAGGAGAAGAAGACCATCGCCGACGACATCAAGGAGGTCTATGGCGAGGCGAAGGCCAATGGCTACGACGTCAAGGTGCTGCGCAAGGTCATCGCCATCCGCAAGCGCGATCTGAACGAGCGCAAGGAAGAGGAAGCGATCCTCGACCTGTATCTCCAGGCCGTCGGCGAAACCGCCTGATCGACGCGCGGGCTGTGACGCCCGCGCTGCGCCATCACAAGGCGTGATGCGTGAAATCACCCGAATTCGCGTGGCATTTGCGGCGGCGCGCGCCAATCTCCGGCGCGTCGCTCACCGGAGATCGCCATGCTGCTCGTCGGAATGCTGGACAGCCCCTATGTGCGCCGCGCCGCCATCGCCGGCACGCTGCTCGGCCTGAGCTTCGAACACCGCTCGGTCTCGGTTTTCCGCCATATGGACGCGTTCCGCGCCATCAACCCGCTGATCAAGGCGCCGACCCTGGTGGCCGATGACGGCGCGGTGATCACCGACTCCAACCTCATCATCCAGCATATGGAGGATGTCGCGGGACGCACGCTGCGGCCGGCGGAGCCGCACGCCCGCAGCCGCGACCTCAGCCTCACCGGGATCGGCATCGTCGCCGCCGACAAGGCCGTCTCCATCGAATATGAGCGCAAGCGGCCGGAGGCGCAGCGCTACGGCCCGTGGCAGGAGCGCATCGTCGCGCAGCTCGACACGGCGCTGGACCTGCTCGACGCCGCCGCTGCGCGCGGCGAGCTTTCGGCAGGCCCCGATCTGCGCCCCGCCGACCTCGCCGCGGCGATCGCCTGGGGCTTCTGCCGCTTCGTGATCCCGAGCTATGCGCCGCCGGAACGCTGGCCGGCCTTGGCCGCACAGGCGCAGGCCTGCGAGGCGCTGGAGGTCTTTTCCCGCTGGCCCGTGGACCGGGAATGACCGCAGCGCTGGCGGCACGGCCTCGCTTCCGGCCCGCCCGTGAAAGGCTGCTTGCTCGGGATCGACCAGCCGATCACGATTGCAGCGGCGATTGACCAAACGTCACTTAAACGCAGAACGCCTGTCATCTGCCTGCGCGATGTCGTCGGGATCGGCAATCAGCCGGATCCGAACGTGCTCCGCTCCGGCCATGACAGGACCGCAGATCATGAGAAAGCTCATAGGCGCGCTGGCCCTCGCGGCGTCC
>JBKBRD010000135.1:0-8529 GCA_046292405.1 Allobosea sp.
AGCTCCGAGACATAGGGCGTGACGTAATCGTGCCGCTTTACCTGGGCCGAGGCGAGAGCCTGCGCATAGGTCGTTCGCCTGATCTCGGCGAGCCCGCCTGCGAGCAGGGCGTTGGCCTTGCGCTCGATCCAGCCGGTCGCATCGGTGTCGGCCGGGCCGCCATGGGGCGGGTTGTATTTGAAGCCGCCATCGGCGGGCGGGTTGTGCGAGGGCGAGATGACCACGCCATCGGCGAGCCCGGCGCTGCGGCCGCGATTATGCGAGATGATGGCGTGCGAGACGACCGGGGTCGGGGTGAAGCCGAGTTCCGCATCGACCATGCTGACCACGCCATTGGCCGCGAACACTTCCAGCGCGGTCTCGAAAGCGGGGCGCGACAGCGCATGCGTGTCGATGCCGAGGAACAGCGGGCCGGTGATGCCCTGCTGCGCCCGATAGAGACAGACCGCCTGGGCGATGGCCAGGATATGCGCCTCGTTGAAGGAGCGCTGGAACGCCGTGCCGCGATGGCCCGACGTCCCGAAAGCGACCCGCTGACCGGGCACGGCCGGATCGGGCCGATCGAAATAGGCCGCCTGCAATGTCCCGAGATCGACGAGGGCGGAGGCTTCGAGCCTGTGTCCGGCAAGCGGGCTGAGAGTGCTTGTCATGGGGGTCCTGTCGCGCGCTGGTCTCGGCCGCAACTCGGCAAGGCGGCTGGACGCTACATTTCATAACCCAGCCGCTTCTGCAAAGTCGGACCGCGCCCATGGCCGCACCGGCGGATCGCGCGCACCGGCGGCTACGGCGACGCCAGCTGCTGGAGCGACTCGACTCCCGCCGGGGCAGACGCCATGATTGACGTAGCGTCAATGACCGGTCTGCGCCATGCCGATAGCAGCCTCCGACACCGCCGCGCCGCCGCGAGCCAGCGCAACGCAGGCCGGCGCGCCGCCGCCGCCGGCGCTCCCGCCCGAACTGGCCTTCCTGGCGCGACAGGGCCATGCGCAGGCGAGATTGGCCGCTTGCGCCCGACAGGCTGCGCGCCTGGGAGTCTCGCCGGCGCGCCAGGCCATCGCCGCGGGCCTGATCGACGAGAGTCGCTACTACGGCGCCCTGGCGCAGGAGCTGCGTCTCGATTTCCTGCCGCAGCCACCGGCTTTGGCCCCCGGCGGCGGCTATGGCGCGATCCTGCGCGAAGGCGTGGCGCGCGCCGCCGCGGGCAGCGGGCGCCTGTTGGTCGTGGCGCCCGAGGACGAGGCTCTGCGGCGGCTGCTGGCCAGCGGCCCGCGTCGCCGAACCGATATCGCGGTGACCACGCCGAGGGCCCTGGCGCAGGCCCTGCGCGCCGCCAATGCGCGCGCCCTGGCGCGATATGCCGCAGGCTGCGACCGTGCCGGTCTCTCCCGCGCCAGCGCCCGCACCGGCTCGAGCCGCGGCCAGCGGATCGCCGCCGGGTTCTTGGTGGCGGCGCTGTCCTTCTGGGGCACGCTCGCCCCGCTCGAAACCTTCTTCAGCCTTGCGGCCCTGCTCGGCCCGGCCTTCCTGGTCCTGATCGGCCTGCGCCTCGCGGCGGCGTTCCAGAGCCCCGCCATCGATCTCTGGGCGCATCATGGCTGGCGTCTCGACGATAGTCGCCTGCCGATCTACACCGTCGCGGTTCCGCTTTATCGCGAGGAGGCGGTGCTGCAGCAGCTCCTCGCCGCGCTTGCCGCGCTCGATTACCCGCAAGCCAAGCTCGACATCCTGTTGCTGGTCGAGGCGGATGACCTGCCGTTGCAGCAGGCCCTGTCCTGCCTCAGCCTTCCCGCGCAGATCAGCGTGGTCATCGTGCCGGACGGAGCGCCGCGGACGAAGCCGCGCGCGCTCAACCTCGCTCTGCTCGAGGCGCGCGGCGAACTCTTCACCGTCTACGACGCCGAGGACGTGCCCGATCCGCAGCAGCTGCGCCTCGCGGCGGCGCAATTCCTGCGCGCCCCGGCGACGCTTGCCTGCCTGCAGGCCCATCTGGTGATCAATTATCACGGCGAGGGCCGCATGCCGGCCCTGTTCGCGCTCGAATACGCAGCCTTGTTCGAGGTGCTCAACCCCGGCCTGCTGGCGCTCGGCCTGCCGATCCTGCTGGGCGGCACTTCAAATCATTTCCGCACCGAGGCCCTGCGCGCCGTCGGCGGCTGGGACGCCTGGAACGTCACGGAGGACGCCGATATCGGTCTGCGCCTGGCGCGGGCGGGATTTCGTATCGCCGATCTGCCCTCGGTCACGCGCGAAGAGGCGCCGCTGGCGCTGAGCGCCTGGCTGAAACAGCGATCGCGCTGGATGAAGGGCTATATCCAGACCAGCGTCACGCATCTGCGCAATCCGCTGCGCCTGCTGCGCGAAACCGGCCTGCTGGCGACGCTGGCCTTTCTGATGCTGGGGCCGGGGGCGGTGATCTCCGCCCTGGGCTATCCGATCTTCGCCTGCGCAGCGCTGATCGCCTGGAGCGTGTGCGACACCGCCGCCGAACCCGGTCTTCCGCAATGGCTCGCGGCGACCATGGCCGTCAGCGTCGCCGGCTTCGGCCTGCTGGCGATGCTGCTGCCAGCCGCTCTTGGCGCTCTGCGCCGGGGCGCGCCCGGCCTGCTGCGCTGGCTGCCGGTCTTGCCGTTCTACTATGCGCTGATCTCGCTGGCCGCCTGGACCGCGCTCTACGAGTACATTGCGCGCCGCTTCGCCTGGAACAAGACGATGCATGGCGCGGCGCGCATCGGCGCGCGGCCGGTCGTCACAGATGCTTCAGCCATTCCGCAGCAGCCTCGGCCGGTGGGCGTTCGATATTGAAGGCGCCGACGAAGCCGCCGCGCTTGTCCATCAGATAGACCAGCGCCGTGTGGTCCATCGTGTAGTCGCCCTCCTTGAGCGGCACTTTCTTCGCATAGGCCCGATAGGCCTTCACCATCGCGTCGATCGCCGGCCGGTCGCCCGTCAGCCCGACGATGCGCGGGTCGAAGGCGCCGAGATAGCTCTTCATCGCCTCCACCGTGTCGCGCTCGGGATCGACCGTGACGAACAGGGCGCGCAGCCTCTCGCCCTTTGCGCCTGCCGCCCGCAGCGTCTCCGAGATTTCGAACAGCTTTGTCGGGCAGATGTCGGGGCAATGGGTGAAGCCGAAAAACACCAGGAAGGGCGCGCCCAGCAGATCCTTGTCGGTCAAGGGCTGGCCTTGCTGCGTGGTCAGCGTGAAAGGCCCACCGACGCTGGAACTCGCGCTCTGCCCCGGCCGGTTCGGCGCGAATGTCAGGAATGCGGCCACGGCCAGCGCGCTCGCGCCGAGCAGGAAGACGATCAGGGGCAGAAGCAGGCGGCGATTCATCGGGCGGGTCCACAAGCGAAGGCGACGAAGCATGGCCGCCAGGGGCTGCTCTAGAGCATCGCGCGCGAAAGCGGAAACCGGATCGCGCCTGGAACGGTGCGGCCGAACGTCATGATCCCGACGTCTAGAAGCAGGCGACGATGGCGGCGATCAGCCCGTCGGTGAACAGCCGGTCGCCCTCGCGCCACCAGAGCAGAAGCCCCGCCAGCAGCAATGCGATCGCGCCCGATGCGAGCAGCATCAGGCTCAGGCGAGAGGGGGCCGGATCCGGGCCGTCTGTCTCGGGGTCGATGATAGCCATGCCGCGACCATAGCGCAGACGGCGGGCCTGAGCAGCCGGCATGATGCCGCTCCTCTTTTCTGGGCCGACACGGGCTACGTTTGGGCATGCCCGAGAGGAATCAAGCATTCTCGCGGCAAGCCTCGGGCGCCGCCCGAACTGTCGGAATGCGGGGCCGCGCGGCGCGAAAGCCGCGTTCCATGCAAAAATACCGCGGTCACGGCTGAAAATTCGCTTTGAAACCCTGATTCTCTTAAGGATTTGGAGAGGAAAGTCGATTCACTGTCTCTAAGTAAGGCGTTGGGCATGACGTAGTAGTCGCGAGTCAATGTCTGGGGCAGCTTGAATCAAGCGAGTTTGAATACGACCGGGGCGACGTAGATGTGCCCTCGGCAGAGTGGGCGCAGCGGCGGCCCATGAATCAAGGCGATGGAGGGTATGGTGAAAGTAGTCAGATGTCACGGAAACTGGTCCCTGAAATCTATTCGCAGCGTACATCAGTCACTTTTGAATGAGATGAACGACGCGACTGCCGTAACCCTGGATTGCGCCAGCGTCACAGCTTGCGACACCGCGGGCGTTCAGCTTGTCGCCTCGCTGTTTGGCAGCTTCGCGACTTTGGGCCGAAGCCTGCGAATCTCCGAACTCTCTCTGGCAATGGCCCAATCACTGGCCCGTGCCGGACTGACCCTGTCGCCCTCCGGCGATGAACTCGTGTGCGGCGGGAACTGACGATCATGGCAGCGATACTCACGGTCGACGATTCGCCGAGCGTTCGCCAGATGGTCAAGCTCGTTCTGGGTCCCGCCGGCCATGCGGTGGCCGAGGCGGGCGACGGCTCCGAAGGCCTGGCGAAGGCAAGGGCCGAGCGCTTCGATCTCGTGATCACCGACCTGAACATGCCGGTGATGAACGGGCTGCAGATGATCCGGGCGCTGCGAGCCCTGCCCCAGGGCGTGGGCGTGCCGATCGTCTTCCTGACCACCGAATCCGACGACGCCGTCAAGCAGGAGGCCAAGGCCGCCGGCGCGACGGGCTGGATCACCAAGCCATTCAAGCCCGAGCAGCTGCTTGCGGTCGTGGCCAAGCTTGTGAGGGCATGATGGAACTCGATCCCGCCGCGACTTTCCGCCAGGAGGCGGCCGAGCTGCTCGACAGCCTCGAGACCGTGCTGCTCGATCTCGGGCAGACTCCCGCGGACCGTGACCTGATCGACGCCGCCTTCCGGGCGCTGCACACGATCAAGGGCTCCGGCGCCATGTTCGGCTTCGACCGCGTCGCCGCCTTCACCCATGATTTCGAGACGGCGTTCGATCTCATCCGCAAGGGAAAGATCGACGCCAACCACGACATCGTTACCGTCTCCCTCTCGGCCCGCGACTATATCCGCGCCCTGATCGAGGATCCCCAGGCGACGGATCCGATCATCGGCGAGGCGATCGTCGAGGAGCTGCAGCGTCTGATCGATCGCGGCGATGCGCATGGCGCGAACGACGCCGCCGCCTCGCCCGTTTCCGCAAGCGACGGCGGCTCTGCGACCGGCTGGCGCATCGCGCTGTCCTTCGAGGAGCAGGTCCTGCGCAACGGCGCGAACCCGCTCGCCCTGCTCGACGACCTGCGCGAGCTCGGGCCCTGCTCGGTCGTGCCCGACCTGACCCGCGTGCCGGCTCTCGCCGATCTCGATCCCGAAGCCTGCCTGCTCGGCTGGACCGTCACCCTCGCGGCCGACTGCCCGCGCGAGGCGATCGAGGACGTCTTCATGTTCGTCCGCGACGAGATGAAGCTGGAGATCGCTCCGCTCGACAGCGAAGCCGCCCCGGCGGGACGGCCGGGCTTCGCGCTCGACATGGCGGACGCTCCTCCGGACCAGGCGGACTTGCAGCCGGAGGCCGAGCCGGCGCCGGTCGCGCCCCGCGTCACGGCCGCAAAGCCCGCCTCCCCGCAGCCCGCGTCACCCGAGCGGACCGAGGTCAGCCGCCGCGCCGACGACAAGGGTTCGACCGTGCGCGTCCAGGCCGAGCGCCTCGACGAGCTGATGGACCGCGTCGGCGAACTCGTCATCGCCCAGGCGCGGCTCTCCCAGCTCGCCGGCTCCGGGACCGACCTCGCCATCAAGGCGATCGCCGAGGAAATCGAGCGGCTGGCGTCGGGCCTGCGCGATTCCACCATGGGGGTCCGGATGGTGCCGATGGGCTCGCTGTTCGGCCGTTTCCGCCGCCTCGTCCACGATCTTTCGCGCGATCTCGGCAAGCCGGTCGACTTCGTCACCGTCGGCGAGGATACGGAGATGGACAAGACCATGATCGAGCGTCTCGCCGATCCGCTGGTCCACCTCATCCGCAACGCCATCGACCACGGCATCGAAAGCGCAGAGGACCGTGCCCGGACCGCCAAATCCGCGACGGGCCGGATCGAACTCTCCGCCCGCTATGTCGGCGCGCAGGTGCTGGTCACGGTCCAGGACGACGGCGCCGGCCTCGACACCGCCCGTATCCGCGCCAAGGCCGAGGAGCAGGGGCTGATCCAGCCCGGCGCCGCGCTCTCCGAGCACGACATCCACCAGCTGCTCTTCCACCCCGGCTTCTCCACGGCGAAGACGGTCTCGGCGCTGTCCGGCCGCGGCGTCGGCATGGATGTGGTCAAGCGCACCATCGAGGCGATGCGCGGCGTCATCGACCTCACCACCATCCCCGGCCACGGCTCCTCGGTGACGCTGCGCCTGCCGCTCACGCTGGCGATCATCGACGGGCTGCTGATCCGGGTCGGCGAGGGGCGCTACATCATCCCGCTCTCGGCGGTGGAGGAGTGCATCGAGCTGACGGCCGGCGACGAGGCCCGGGCCCGCGGCCGCAGCTTCCTCTCGGTGCGCGGCGAACTCGTGCCCTTCCTGCGCCTGCGCGACCTGTTCGATGCGCATGGTGAACCCGACCCGCATCAGAAGGTCATCGTCACCGCCATCGGCGACACGCGCATCGGCCTGGTCGTCGACCAGATCATCGGCTCCCACCAGACCGTGATCAAGTCGCTGTCCAAGCTCCATGCCGACGTCACGATGTTCTCCGGCGCCACCATTCTCGGCGACGGCACGGCCGCCCTGATCCTCGACGTCGCACAGCTCGTCAGCCTCGGCCAGGGCCGCGCCGACGACAGAACCCAGGAGGCCGCCTGATGAGCCAGCTTGAGACAATCGCGCCGACGGTCGCCGCCGCGCCCCCCGCCATCGCCCGGCTGCAGGTGCTGATGGTCGGCATCGGCAACGAGATCTTCGCGATCGAGACCGCCCTGGTCCGCGAGATCATCGATCCCGTCCCCGTGACGCGGGTCGCCGGCGCGCGGGACTATCTGCCGGCGCTGATCAATGTCCGCGGCAATGTCGTGCCGCTGGCCGATCTCAGCCGCCGCTTCGGCATGGCCAGCGCCGCCCAGACGCCCGACACCCGCATCGTCGTCGTCGAGGTCGAGATCGACGACGATCCGGTCACGCTCGGCCTCGTCGCCGACAAGGTCTTCGAGGTCACCGAAATCTCCGCCGCCGACAGCCAGCAGACGCCGAGGCTCGGAAGCCACTGGAAGCCGGAGTTCATCCGCTTCATCACCAAATGGAACGATGAATTCGTCATCGTTCCGGAGCTGCACAAGATCCTGGAATAAGGACCAGGCGCAGTCACGACGAATAAAACTACTTAAAAAGGGGCAATATCACATGCGTTTTACAATCAAAGCCAAGTTGGCGCTCGCCTTCGGCGTCATCATCATTCTCTTCGCCGCGGCCGGCTACTTCTCCATCAACAGCCTGTCGGGTTCGAACGACCGCATGCAGGCCTTCGCCGCCAAGCCTTTTGCGCAGATCCAGCGGGTGATGGAGATCGATAAGATCGGCGTCGATTCCGGCCGTATCGTTGCGCGCTCGGTTGCCGAGTCCGAGACGAAGGATCGTCTGAAGCTGCAAAATGACTTCAAGGCCAACGACACACGCATCCGCAGCCTGCTGAAGGACTACGCCGCGCAGCTCGCGCCAAACGAGCAGGAGGGCGCCCGCAAGCTCGAGGCCAACTGGACCCAGCTTGCCACGGCGGCTGCCCAGGCGCTCGATCTGGCGGTGCAGAACACCGCCAACGCCGCCTCCGACCTCGCGACCGGCGAGACGCGCAAGCTCGCGGGAGAGGTGGAAGCCAGGCTCGATGCGCTGCAGGCCCGTAGCGATCTCGGCGACGCGGTCACAAAGCTGTCCAATGAATTTGACTTGAACCTGGCCTATCTCCGCCGCGATCTCTACGCCTCCATCGTCATAACCGAAGAGGAGCAGCTCAAGGCTGCGGATGCGGCTTTCCACGCCCGGCTGAACCGAGCCAATGACGAACTCTCCCAGCTCACCGCGGCGAGCGCCGGCGCCGGCTACGCGGCCGAGGTCAACGCTGTCGTGACCGCCTTTCGCGCCTTCGAAACCTCGGTCCGCAAGGCCGTTGCCCTCGGTGTCGCCAATACCGATGCGAAGGCGCTCGCCATCTACCGCGGTCCCTTCTCCGTGGCGCGCCGGGCGCTCGTCGCCGAAGTCGACGCGATCCAGAACCGCGAGAAGCAGGTCGCCGAGAGCTACGTCAAGGAAACCGAGTCGGCCTATGAATCGACCCGCGCCATGCTGCTCGGCCTCGTCGGCGCCGCTCTCGTCGTCAGCATCGGCATGGCGCTGTGGATGGCGCTGTCGATCTCCAAGGGCCTCTCGGGCGCGCTCGGCGTCGCCACCAGCATCGCCGAGGGCGATCTCTCCCGCGACGTGACCATCTCCGGCCGCGACGAGATCACCGATCTCCAGCGCGCCTTCCAGACCATGGTCGAGAAGCTGCGCGAGGTGGTCGGCCAGGTCAACGCTGCGGCGGAGAACATGTCGTCGGGCTCGCAGGAGCTCTCCGCCAGC
>JBKBRD010000136.1:0-8518 GCA_046292405.1 Allobosea sp.
GACGCTGGCGCCCAGCACCATCAGATCGGCATTGGTCAGCGCATCGGTGACGACGTAGCGCACGCCCTCGCCCGCCAGCCTGGCGTAGCGCGCCTTTACCGCCTCGGCCCCGGCGAGGACGGTGGCGTAGTCGACATGGCCGACTGCGGCTTTCGTCTGCGCGCCCATCAGCCGCATCAGATTGGAATCCCGCATCGGCGTCAGCGGGTGATCCTTCATCGAGCTCTCATGCAGAGGCACGGCGCCGACGAAGAGATAGCCCTGGTAGATCGAGCGGCCATTGGCGGGAAAGGCCGGGCAGACGATGGCGGTCTCGGCGCCCAGCCGCTGCATCAGCGCATCCGCCACCGGGCCGATATTGCCCTGCGCCGTCGAATCGAAGGTCGAGCAGTATTTGAACAGGATCTGTCGCGCGCCGGCCGCCAGCAGCGCCTCGCAGGCGGCCAGCGAATCCGCGACGGCTTCGGCCACGGGGTTGGTGCGCGATTTCAGCGCCACCACGACCGCATCGGCGTCGGGTAGCGTCGCGCCCTGCCGCGGCGCCCCGATGACCTGAACGGTGCGCATGCCGGCGCGGTTGAGCATCAGCGCGACATCTGTCGCCCCGGTCATGTCGTCGGCGATCACACCCAGCAGCATGGCGTTTCCTGTCACTGTGTTTCAGGCGGGCGCGCAGGCTCTGCGCCTGACGTTGTTAGCAGCAATCCCGCGTCCGCAAACAGGGGGCGGCGCATTGCGGCCGGGGTCTCCGTCATATTCCACTGGCAGCCGGCTTGCATGCGCAGGCGCCGACGCGTGCGGCGAAATATGACGCTACGTCAATGCGATAATCCATCGACGCCGGCAAAAAACTCGATCAGGTTAGTGCCGGTTGGAACAAAATCTGCAGGCTGCGGTCCGCGTGGGGATTGACCCACGGCCGGTGCGCCACAGATGCCGCCGCAACGAAAAAAGGGGATTGAACGATGAAGCTCCTCACCATTCTGGCCTCCGCGAGCCTGGTTGCGCTCAGCGCGCTTCCTGTCCTGGCGCAGGCGCCGTCCACCCTGCGCATCGGGCTGCAGGAAGACCCCGACGTGCTCGACCCGCACAAGGCGCGCACCTTCGTCGGCCGCATCGTCTTCAAGGGGCTGTGCGACAAGCTGCTCGACATCGCCCCCGACCTCAAAATCATCCCGCGGCTCGCCACCTCCTGGAATTTCTCCGAGGATGGGCTGACGCTGACGATGAAGCTGCGCAGCGATGCGAAGTTCCATGATGGCGAGGTCCTCAACGCCGAGGCCGCCAAGGCCAATCTCGAGCGGGCGCGGACCCTGCCCGATTCGCTGCGCAAGTCGGAGCTCGCCTCCGTCGACAGCATCGAGACGCCGGATGCGTCGACCCTGGTGTTCAAGCTCAAGCGCAAGGATGCGACGCTGCTCGCCCAGCTCACCGACCGCGCCGGCATGATGCTCTCGCCCAAGACGCTCGCGGGGGATGTCGGCGCCAAGCCCGTCTGCTCGGGTCCGTATAAATTCGTCGAGCGAGTGCAGAACGACCGGATCGTGCTCGAAAAGTTCAAGGAGCATTGGGAAGCGGCCAATTACCATTTCGACCGGGTGCTCTACCGCTCGATTCCCGACACCACCGTGCGCCTGGCCAATCTGCGAGCCGGGGAGCTCGACATGCTCGAGCGACTGGCCCCTACAGACGTCAAATCGGCCCAGGGCGACAAGGCGCTGAAGGTCGCTAGCATCGCCAATCTCGGCTACCAGGGCATCACCATCAACACCGCCAATGGCGAGGCCGCCAACCAGCCGATGGGCAAGGACAAGCGCGTGCGCCAGGCGCTGTCGCTCTCGATCGACCGGAAGGTGCTGAGCCAGGTGGTGTTCGAGGGGCTCTATGCGCCGATGATCCAGCCGTTCAACCCCGGCAACCCCTATGAAAGCGCCGATTTCCCGGTGCCGGCGCGCGATGTCGCCAAGGCCAAGGCCTTGCTGAAGGAGGCCGGGCTGTCGAAGGTCACGGTCGAGCTCTTCGTCACCAACAACCCCGTCGACGCCCAGCTCGGCCAGGTCATCCAGGCGATGGCGGCGGAAGCGGGAATCGAGATCCAGCTCCGCTCCACCGAATTCGCCAGCCAGCTGCGCGACCAGCAGCAGGGCAAGTTCCAGATGAGCCGCATCGGCTGGTCCGGCCGCATCGACCCGGACGGCAACATCCACCAGTTCGTCACCAGCAAGGGCAGCCAGAACGACGGCCGCTACAGCAATGCCGAAGTCGACCGGCTGCTGGACGAGGCCCGCACGGTCTATGACGTGCCCGCGCGCAAGAAGCTCTACGACGCCGCGCAGAAACTCCTCCAGGACGAGCTTCCGATCGTCTATCTCTACAACCAGACCGTCTTCTTCGCGATGCGCGGCACTATCGACGGCTTCGTCATCAATCCCGACGGCATGATCCGCCTTTCGGGCCTGAAGCGGAAATGATGGCGGGCTTGCGCTTCACGCCGCAGATGTGGGCGACGCCGCCCATGACGGGCGCCCCTTCTCCCCGCGCGGGAGAAGGGAAGAGGCGACGGCGCGCTCAAGCGCGCCTTCCGCTGCTGCGACCGGCGTCTTCGCCATGCTGACCCTGATCGGGCGTCGTATCCTGATCGCGATCCCGACGCTGTTTCTGGTGTCGCTGTTCGTGTTCGCGCTGCAGCGCGCGCTGCCCGGCGACCCTTTCCTCGTCATGGCCGGCGAGGAGCGCGATCCGGAGGTGATCGCGCGGCTGCGCGAGATCTACCGCATGGACGACCCGATCGTGTTCCAGTTCTTCGCCTGGCTCGGACAGGTGGTGCAGGGCGATTTCGGCCGCTCCTTGCGCACCGGCGAACCCGTGCTCGGTCTGATCCTGCAAAAGCTGCCGGTGACGATCCAGCTCGCCACCGCCTCGATCCTGGTGGCGATGGTCATCGGCATCCCCGCCGGCATTCTGGCGGCGCGGCGCAAGGGCACGTTCGTCGACTATTCCGCCAGCGCGCTGGCGCTGTCGGGCCTGTCGATTCCGAATTTCTGGCTGGGGATCATGCTGATCCTGGTCGTGTCGGTCGAGCTGAAATGGCTGCCGGCCTCCGGCTATGAATCGATCTTCGTCGATCCGATAGCGGCGATCGAGCGGCTGATCATGCCAGCCTTCGTGCTGGGCGGCGGGCTTGCGGCCTTCATCATGCGCCATACCCGCTCGGCCATGCTGGAGGTGCTGCGCTCCGACTATGTCCGCACCGCCCGCGCCAAGGGTCTGGACGAGGACACGGTGATCAACCGGCACGCCCTGCGCAATGCGCTGATGCCGATCATCACCCTCTCGACGCTGCTCTTCGGCGAGTTGCTCGCCGGCGCGGTGCTGACCGAACAGGTCTTCACCATCCCCGGTTTCGGCAAGCTGATCGTCGACGCCGTGTTCAACCGCGACTATGGCGTGGTCCAGGGGGTGGTGCTGTGCACCGCGCTCGGCTTCATCGTGATGAACCTGCTGGCCGACGTGCTCTACGTGCTGGTCAATCCGCGACTGAGGACAGGCTGATGACGCAGGCCGTGCTCGACTCCCCTGCCCCGCTCAACCCCGGCGATCCGGCGCTCAAGCCGCGCCGCGGGACTTGGGGCAAGCTGTTGCGCAACCGCTCGGCCCTGATCGGCGGAACGATCGTGCTGCTGTTCGTGCTGATGGCGCTCCTGGCGCCGCTGCTGCCGCTGGCCGACCCGCTGAAGTCGAACTTCCTCGCCATCCGCAAGCCGCCTTCGGAGCTCTACTGGTTCGGCACGGACGAGCTCGGGCGCGACCAGGTGGCGCGGCTGTTCTTCGGGGCGCAGACCTCGCTGCTCGCCGGCATCGTCTCGGTCATGATCGCGCTCGCCATCGGCATCCCCTTCGGGCTGCTGGCGGGCTGGTATGGCGGCTGGATCGACATCGTGATTTCGCGGATCACGGAGGCGATGCTGGCCTGCCCGTTCCTGATCCTCGCCATCGCCTTCGCCGCGATCCTGGGGCCGTCTCTGACCAATGCGATGATCGCGATCGGGCTGTCGGCGGTGCCGATCTTCATCCGGCTGGTGCGCGGCCAGGTGATGAGCGTCAAGGCGGAGGATTTCGTCGAGGGCGCCCGCTCGATCGGCGCGCGCGACCTGCGCATCATGTGCGTGCACGTGCTGCCCAACACGCTGTCGCCGATCGTGGTGCAGTCGACGCTGTTCATGGCGCAGGCGATCATTCTGGAGGCGTCGCTGTCCTTCCTGGGTCTCGGCCAGCAGCCACCGGCCCCGTCCTGGGGCCAGATGCTCAACGTGGCGAAGAACTTCATGGAGCAGGCGCCCTGGATGTCGGTGGCGCCGGGCGTCGCCATCTTTGTCGCCGTGCTCGGCTTCAACCTGCTGGGAGACGGGCTGCGCGACGCGCTCGATCCGAAGGAAGGCTGATGCCAGCCTGGACGAACCACAGCCCTCAAGCTGAGGAGCCGCGCCTGCGGCGTCTCGAAGGATGCTCCAGCGCGCTCCGGAGCCTCCTGGACCATCCTTCGAGACGCGCCTGCGGCGCTCCTCAGGATGAGGGCTGAAGTTCGTAATTAACTCAGTAAAAACCATCGCACTGGAAACGCCCATGTTCACCACCCGCCCCGAAATCCTCGGCACCTTCGGCGTCGTCACCTCGACGCATTGGCTCGCCACCGCCTCAGGCATGGCCATGCTGGAAAAAGGCGGCAACGCCTTCGACGCCTGCGCCGCCGCCGCCTTCGTGCTGCAGGTGGTCGAGCCGCATCTGGTCGGGCCGGCCGGCGACATGCCCGCCGTGTTCTATTCGGCCAAGTCGAAGAAGGTGGAGGTGATGTGCGCTCAGGGCCCCTCTCCCCAGGCCGCCACCATCGAGGCCTTCAAGGACCTCGGGCTCGACCTGATTCCGGGTTCCGGACTGCTCGCAACCGTCGTCCCCGGCGCTTTTGGCGGCTGGATGGCGCTGCTGCGCGACCACGGGCTGCTGACGCTGCGCGAGGTGCTGGAGCCGGCGATCGGCTATTTCGAGAACGGCCACCCCATGCTGCCGCGCGTCAGCGACACCATTGCGGGGCTGACCGACCTGTTCAACGGCGAATGGAAGAGCTCGGGCGACGTCTATCTTCCCGGCGGCAATGTGCCCGCACCGCGCAAACTGTTCCAGAACAAGGCCGCGGCCGAGACCTACAAGCGCATCCTGAGCGAGGCGGAAGCCGCCTCCTCAGACCGTCAGGAGCAGATCCAGGCCGGATACGACGCCTGGTACAAGGGCTTCGTCGCCGAGGCGATGGACCGGTTCTGCCGCACCACCGAGGCGATGGATTCCTCCGGCCGCCGCCATAAGGGGCTGCTCACCGCCGACGACATGGCCCGCTGGCAGCCGAGCTACGAGACGCCCGCCAGCGTCACCTATCACGATTGGGAGGTGTTCAAGATCGGCGCCTGGGGCCAGGGGCCGGTTTTCCTGCAGACGCTGAAGATCCTCGAAGGCATCGACATCGCCGCCATGGGACCGGCGAGCCCGGCCTTCGTCCATCATGTGATGGAGGCGATGAAGCTCGCCTTCGCCGATCGCGAGGCCTATTACGGCGACCCGGATTTCGTGAAGGTGCCGTTGGCGACGCTGCTCTCCGAGGATTATGCGCGCGGCCGCCGCAATCTGATCGGCGAGCAGGCCTCGCACGAGCTGCGGCCCGGCCTGATCCCGGGCTATGAGGAGCAGGTGCGGCGCATGCTGGCGGGCGTGCGCATCGCCGGTCAATCCGGAAAGGGCGGAGCCACCGTCGGCGAGCCGACCATGGCCTCGATGGTCGCAGCCGGGCGGCGCGGCGACACCGTGCATATCGACGTCATCGACAAATGGGGCAACATGATCGCGGCGACGCCGTCGGGCGGCTGGCTGCAATCCTCGCCCGTCATCCCAGAGCTCGGCTTCCCGCTGAATTCACGGGCGCAGATGTTCTGGCTGGAAGAGGGGTTGCCCGCCTCGCTGGCCCCGTTCAAGCGGCCGCGCACGACGCTGACGCCGACCATCGCCTTCGAGAATGGCGAGCCGCGGCTGGCCTTCGGCACGCCGGGCGGCGACCAGCAGGAACAGTGGCAGATGGGCATGTTCCTGCGCCGCGTGCATCACGGGCTGAACCTGCAGGAGGCGATCGACCTACCGCTGTTCCACACCCAGCATTTCCCCTCCTCCTTCTATCCGCGCGAGGCCCGGCCCGGCCATCTGATGGTGGAGGAGAGCATCGGCGCGGCCTCGCTCGACGATCTCAGGCGGCGCGGCCATGCTGTGGAGGTCGCGCCGGAATGGACCGTGGGCCGGCTCACCGCGGCGGAAAAAAGCGATGACGGGCTGTTGCGCGCCGCCGCCACTCCGCGTCTCATGCAGGCTTACGCGGCGGGGCGGTGAATCGCGCACTGCGTCGGGGCTGCGCCGGGATGGAAGCCGGGGCAGCTGGCATCTGCAAGGGATAGTTTGATGACCTGGTCCATCGTCGCGCGCGACGCCGCCACCGGCGCCTATGGCGTCGCCGTCTCGACCTGCGCCTTCGCGGTCGGCTCGCGCGTGCCTTATGGCGGAGGGCGCATCGGCGCCATCGCAACGCAGGCTTTCGTCAATCCGCTCTATGGAATCGACGGGTTGAGGCTGCTGCAGGAGGGGCGCTCGGCGGTCGAGATCATCGCGACGCTCACCGCCGCCGATGAGGGCCGCGCCCATCGCCAGCTCCATGTCATCGATCGCGACGGCAAGATCGCCGCCTATACCGGCTCCGCCTGTATCGACTGGTGCGGCGCAGTGGATGGCCCGCAGGTCTCGGTCGCCGGCAACATGCTGGCCGGCCCGAAAGTGATCGAGGATACGCTGAAGGCCTATATCGCCGGCTCGGCCTTGGATTTCGACGAACGCCTGCTGGTTGCGCTGGAGGCTGGCGAGAACGCCGGCGGCGACAAGCGCGGCAAGCAATCGGCCGCGATCCGGATCTGGGCGAACGACCCGATGCCGAGCTTCGACATCCGCATCGACGACCATGCCGAGCCGCTGGTCGAGCTGCGCCGGCTCTGGCGCATCGCGCATCAGCGCTATGTGCCGTTCCAGGCGGCTTCGCCCTCGCGCTCGCGCCCGGCCGGCGTCACCGACCGGGCCGAGCTCGACCGGCTCTGCTCGGAGTATGCTGAGGCCTGGAACGCGCGCCATCCGGAGTAACGCCGTCGTCGCGCTCGGCTCCTCCTGGGTTGCTTCGTCGCTTCGCTCCTCGCAATGACGGTCGCATCCGTCATTGCAAGCGCAGCGAAGCAACCCAGGCTTTGGACGCTCGCGGCATCCGCGGAGACCCGCGGTCAGGGGTCAGACCAGCTTGCCCCGCGCCGCCACGGGCAATTCGCCGACCAGCCTGTCGCCGCGCACCGTCACCAGCCTGTCGACCATGTTGACGACGACGCAGACATGGTTGGGCACGATGCGCACCACCTCGCCGACATTGGGGCGCTCATTGCTGGCGGCGAGGTCGAGGAAACCATGCTCCTCGGCGAATTTCGCGATGCGGGCAGCGGGGTATTCGAGGATATGGCCGTGGCCGTCGAGGCCGCCGCTGTCGCTGGTCAGCGTCTTCGAGCCGGAATCGAGGATGCCGCGCTCGGGCCCGGCCCTGCTGACGACAGTGGCGTAGACGGTGAGCGCGCAATCCTCGAGCGTGGCGACCCCGGCCGCGACCTGCATGCGGTCGTTGAAGATCGAGGTGCCGGCGCGGTGCTCGGTCGCGCCCCGGAGCTTGCCGATATTGGGGATGTTGGGCGAGCCGCCGGTCGAGACCATGCCGGCTTCGAGCCCGGCGTCGCGCAGGCCCTGATTGGCTGTGTCGAGGAAGATCTGCGTGCGCTCCCAGCCATCCTCCGGCGGGTACATCAGAAACCCGGCGAAGCGCAGGCCCGGCGACGCCGCGATCATTTTGGCCAGCTCGACCGCCTCTGCGGGTGTTTCGACCCCGGCGCGCTTGCGGCCGGTGTCGCATTCCACCACCACTTCGAGATCGCGCCCGGCGATGGCGGCTGCCGTCGGCAGCCCGGCGATGGTGACGGGATTGTCGGCGGCTACGATCATCCGCACCCGGCGCTGCAGCGCGCCGAGCCGCCCGAGCTTCTGCTCGCCGAGGATGTTGTAGCTGATCAGGATGTCGTCGACGCCGCCATCGGCCATGACCTCGGCCTCGCCAAGCTTCTGGCAGGTGATGCCGCGCGCCCCGGCCTCGATCTGCAGCCGCGCCAGCTCGGGCGATTTATGCGTCTTGATATGCGGGCGGTTGGCGACGCCGGCCGCGTCGCAGACCGCCTGCAGCCGCGCGATATTGGCCTCGACCCTGTCGAGGTCGATGACGACGGCCGGCGTGCCATAGACCCTGGCGATCTCTTCGGCGAGAGCAGTCACGGCAGCACCCGAATGATCGCTTCGATCTCGACGGGCATGTTGCCGGGCAGCGAGCCCATGCCGACGGCCGAGCGGGCATGGC
>JBKBRD010000137.1:0-8509 GCA_046292405.1 Allobosea sp.
CGCGAGCATGTGCATGAGCGCCTGCGCCGCGCCATCGTCGCCGGCCGCTTTCGCAGCGGCGAGCGGCTCAACGAGCGCGCGCTGGCCGAGATGCTCGGCGTCAGCACGACGCCGGTGAAGGATGCGATCCGCAAGCTCGAGAGCGAGGGGCTGGTGAGAACCGAGGCGCGCCGCGGCGTCTTCGTCGAGTTCTCCCCCGGCCAGGCGCTGGAAATGGCCCTGGGCCGCGCGGCGCTCGAAAGCGTGATGGCCCATATCGCCGCCAATCGCGTCACCGAGCCCGATATCGCCGAGCTCGCCGGGCTGATCGCCGATATGGACCACGCCACGCGCCACAGCGCGCTGGAGGATCTCGTCACCCTGAACGAGGCCTATCACGGCCTGATCCACAGGATTTCCGGCTGCGCCTATCTCGAGCGCCGGCTCGACGGGCAGCGCATGTACGACCATGCCCAGCGCATCGCCCTGCTCTCGGAGCCTGCGGAACGCGACCAGGGTTTCGAGGAACATCGTTCGATTTTCGAGGCGCTCGCCCAGCGTGATCCCGCGCTGGCCGAGCAGAGAATGCGCCGCCACATCGTCCGCTCGGCCAGGAGCCATGTGCAGCAGGTGTTCGGCGCCGACGCGGAAGGACTGGCCTATGACCTCTGAGACCATACGCAACGCGCTGCGCGGCATTTCCGGCGTGCATGTCACCGCCTGGAATGCCGATGGCGAGGCCGACTGGGCCCTGACCGGGCAGATCGTCGCGCGCATCGCGGCAGCCGGCATCCACAACATCGTCTCGGCCGGCAATACCGGCGAATTCTACCCGATGACCACCGATGAGGTGGTGCGCAGCCATGCGGTTGCGGCGGAAGCGGCCGGCGGCAGGGCGCTGGTCACGGCCGGCATCGGCCGCTCGCTGCGCGAGGCGGTCGCCACCGGCAGGCTCGCCGCCAAGGCGGGTTGCGACGCGGTGATGGTGCATCACCCGCTCGATCCCTTCGCCGCTCCGCAATCCCAGGCCGACTACATCATCGCCATCGCCGAAGCGCTGACGCTGCCGGTCGTCGCCTATATCCGCTCCGACGCGATCGGCGTGAAGGATCTCGTCCGCGTCGCCACCCACGCCAATGTCGCCGGCGTGAAATTCGCCTCGCACAACATGATGCTGCTGTCGGACTGCGTGCGCGCCACCGCCGGCACGCAGGCGAACTGGATCTGCGGGCTGGCCGAAGGCTGGGCCGCGCCCTTCTACGCGCTCGGCGCGCGCGGCTTCACCTCCGGGCTGATCAATGTCGCGCCGGAGCGCTCGCTTGCGGTCTGGCGCGCGCTGGAGGCCGGCGATTATGCGGGCGCCCGCCGCGAGGTCGACGCCATCGCCGGCTTCGAGTCGCTGCGCACGAAATACGGCAACGGCGCCAATGTCACGGTGGTGAAGGAGGCGCTGGGGCTGCTCGGCACGCCGGTCGGCCCCGTCCGCCTGCCCGGACTGCCCGCGCTCGACGAGGCCGAGCGCGCCGAGCTGCGCCGCATCGTCGGCGGCTGGAGCCCGCTGCGCATGGCGGCGGAATAAGGCCCCTCAACTACAGCCCTCATCCTGAGGAGCACTCCGTAGGAGTGCGTCTCGAAGGGATGATCCAGGGGGTTCCGGAGCCTGCTGGTCCATCCTTCGAGACGGCCGCGATGCGGCCTCCTCAGGATGAGGGCTGAGGTGCTGACCGAACACGATAGAAACCACCCGAGGAAACGCCCGATGTCCCATCCCCGCAAGACGCCCGACACGCTGCGCTCGAAGCGCTGGTTCGGCGCCAGCGACCTGCGCTCCTTCGGCCATCGCTCGCGGGCGCTGCAGATGGGGTTTGCGCATGAGGAGTTCATGGGCAAGCCCGTCATCGGCATCATCAACACCTGGTCCGAGATCAACCCCTGTCACACCCATCTGCGCGACCGCGCCGATGCGGTGAAGCGCGCCGTCTGGGCGGCCGGCGGTTTCCCGGTCGAGATCCCCGTGATGTCGGCCTCGGAGCAGTACCAGAAGCCGACGACGATGCTCTATCGCAACTTCCTGGCGATGGAGACGGAGGAATCGATCCGCTCCCACCCGCTCGACGGGGCGGTGCTGCTCGGCGGCTGCGACAAGTCCACCCCGGCCCTGATCATGGGCGCCTGCAGCGCCGGCCTGCCCTTCATCTTCGTCCCGGCCGGGCCGATGCTGCGCGGCAACTGGGCCGGCAAGGTGCTGGGTTCGGGCGCCGATGTCTGGAAATACTGGGCCGAGAAGGAAGCCGGCAACATCACCGACGACCAGTGGAAGGAGATGGAGAGCGGCATCGCCCGCTCGCATGGCACCTGCATGGTGATGGGCACCGCCGCGACCATGATGAGCCATGCCGAGGTGCTGGGGCTGACCCTGCCCGGCGCCTCCGCCATCCCCGCCGCCGACGCGGCCCATCCGCGCATGGCCGCGGCCAGCGGCACGCGCATCGTCGAGATGGTCTGGGAGGATCTGACGCCCGACCGCATCCTGACCCGCCAGAGCTTCGAGAACGCTCTGACCGTGCATATGGCGGTGGCCGGTTCGACCAACGCCATCATCCATCTCATCGCCATGGCCGGCCGCGCCGGCGTCTCCCTGACCCCCGATGATTTCGACGCGTTTTCGCGGACCATGCCGGTCATCGCCAATCTCAGGCCGTCCGGCGGCTTCCTGATGGAGGATTTCTTCTATGCCGGCGGCCTCCCCGCCCTGTTGAAGCAGCTCGAGAGCAAGCTGCATACCGATGCGATGACCGTGACGGGACAGCCGCTGGCGCAGACCATCGCGCTCGCCACCGTCTATGACGACGACATCATCCGCCCGCTCGACCGGCCGGTTTCGGCCGAGAACGGGCTTGCCGTGCTCAAGGGCAACATCGCCCCCGATGGCTGCGTCATCAAACCCTCGGCGGCCGAGCCGCGCCTGCTGAAGCATGTCGGCCCGGCGCTGGTCTTCGAGGATTACGAGGCGATGATGCGCGCCGTGAACGACGAGACGCTGGACGTCACCGCCGACCATGTTCTTGTCCTGAAGAATTGCGGCCCGGTCGGCGGCCCCGGCATGCCGGAATGGGGGATGATGCCGATACCGAAGACGCTGCTGAAGCAGGGCGTGCGCGACATGCTGCGCATTTCCGACGCGCGCATGTCGGGCACGAGCTATGGCGCCTGCGTCCTGCATGTCGCGCCGGAGGCCTATATTCGCGGCCCCCTCGCCGCGGTGATGACGGGAGACATCATCCGCGTCGACGTCGAGGCGCGCAGCATCTCGGTCGATCTCACCGACGCTGAAATCGCCGCCCGCCTGGCTGTCTGGACGCCGCCGGACCGCGACTATCCGCGCGGCTGGGGCAAGATGTCGGCCGCCCATATCCGCCAGGCCGACAAGGGCTGCGACTTCGACTATCTCGAAGGCACGGCCAAGATCCCGGAGCCGGAGATCCATTGAACATCCGTCATTGCGAGCGTCAGCGAAGCAAGCCAGGGCCAACGCTCGCCCAGTCCCCCTGGATTGCCGCGTCGCCGACGCTCCTCGCAAGGACGGGCTCGTCGTCTCGCGCCACCCACCGGCCCTCACCCTAAGGAACAGGCGCAGCCTGCGTCTCGAAGGATGCTCCAGCTGTCACCGGAGCCTCCTGAACCAACTTTGCGACGGCCGCTACGAGACCTCCTCAGAATGAGGGCTTGGGCGGGTAAAGGGGCGGTTCGGTTTCCACCATCATTGCGAGCGCAGCGAAGCAAACAACGATCAGGCCAGCGCCTGCTCGAGATCGGCGATGATGTCCTGCACGTCCTCCAGCCCGATCGAGAGCCGCACCACCTCCGGCCCGGCGCCCGAGGCCGTCTTCTGCGCGTCGCTGAGCTGGCGGTGGGTGGTCGAGGCCGGGTGGATCACCAGCGAGCGGGTGTCGCCGATATTGGCGAGATGCGAGAACAGTTTCAGGTTCGAGACCAGCTTGACGCCGGCGTCATAGCCGCCCTTCAGCCCGAAGGTGAAGACCGCGCCCGCTCCCTTGGGCGCGTAGCGCTTGGCCAGCGCGTTGTATTTGTCGCCCTCGAGGCCGGGATAGCTCACCCACGCCACCGCCGGATGCTGGGCGAGATGCGTCGCCACCGCCAGCGCATTGTCGCAATGGCGCTGCATGCGCAACGGCAGCGTCTCGATGCCGGTCAGGATCATGAAGGCGTTGAAGGGCGAGAGCGCAGGCCCCATGTCGCGCAGGCCGAGCACGCGGGCGGCGATGGCGAAGGCGAAATTGCCGAAAGTCTCGCCCAGCACCATGCCGTTATATTCCGGCCGCGGCTTGGACAGCATCGGATAGCGCTCGTCCCCGACCCAGTTGAAAGAGCCGCCGTCGACGATGATGCCGCCGATGGAATTGCCGTGGCCGCCCAGGAACTTCGTCAGCGAATGCACAACGATGTCGGCGCCATGCTCGAAGGGGCGGATGAGGTAGGGGCTCGCCATCGTATTGTCGACGATGAGCGGGATGTTGTGCTTCCTGGCGATGGCGGAGATGCCGGCGATATCGACGACGACGCCACCGGGATTGGCGATGGATTCAATGAAGATCGCCTTGGTCTTCGGCGTCACCGCGGCGGCGAAAGCGTCGAGATCGTCGGAATCGGCCCAGATCACGCTCCAGCCGAAATTCTTGTAGGAATGGTTGAACTGGTTGATCGAGCCGCCATAGAGCTTCTTGGCGGCGACGAACTCGTCGCCCGGCTGCATCAGCGCGTGGAAGCAGAGGAATTCGGCGGCATGACCGGATGCCACCGCCAGCGCCGCCGTGCCGCCCTCCAGCGCCGCGACCCGCTCCTCCAGCACCGCATTGGTGGGGTTGCCGATGCGGGTGTAGATGTTGCCGAACGCCTGAAGGCCGAACAGCGAGGCGGCATGGTCGACATCGTCGAAGACGAAGCTGGTGGTCTGGTAGATCGGCGTGGCGCGCGCGCCGGTGGCGGCATCGGGAGCGGCGCCGGCATGGATGGCGAGCGTGTTGAAACCCGGTGCGCGATCGGTCATGGCGGACTCCCTGATGCCTTCTGACTGGACGTTGCGTTCTTTTTAAAGAACGGCAATCCGGGCGTCAATCCGGGCGCGCCGCTCACGTCCCGGGGCGGTGGATCGTCAGCTTCTGGAAGCCCTTGCCGGCGAGCACCGGCTTCTTCGAAGACAGGATGCGGGAATTGATGCCCTGCCAGCCGATCTCGCCGGAGAGCCGGCCATATTCGATCTTCGGGCAGCGGTTCATGATCACCGTCACGCCCTTTGCCTCGGCGCGCGCGGCGGCTGCGTCATTGCGCACCGAGAGCTGCATCCAGATCACTTTCGGCAGGGTCGCGAGCCCCAGCGCCTCGTCGGTGATCGGCCCCGCGGCCTCGGAGTTGCGAAAAATCTCGACCATGTCGACCGGGCCGGGAATGTCCTTCAGCGAGCCATAGACCGTCTTGCCGAGCAGGGCCTGGCCGGCTAGCCCGGGATTGACCGGGATGACGTCGTAGCCGCGATCAAGCAGATATTTGGTGACGATCCAGCTCGGCCGGGCTTCGCTGGCGGAGGCGCCGACCAGCGCGATCCGCTTCACGGATTTGAGGATGTCGCGGATCAGGCTGTCGGCATAGGCGTCGTGGGACATGGAAAGGCTCGGATCCGGCAAGGAGAGGCGCGGGGAACCCCTCTCCCGTAGGGAGAGGGGCAGGGGAGAGGGCCGGACGGCAAACAACCAGTGAAAAGATAGCGGGGGGCAGAAATCTGGTCCAGGGGCCGACACCTCACCCCTGCCCCTCTCCTTACAGGAGAGGGGTTTCCCCGCGCCTACCCCTCCCACACCGGAGCGCGCTTCTGCACAAAGGCCGCAATCCCCTCCTGCGCATCGCGCGCCATCATGTTTTCGACCATGACGGCGCTGGCGCGGTCATAGGCCTGCTTCAGCCCCATCTCGCGCTGCTCGTAGAAGGCGCGCTTGCCGATCTTCAGCGTCGCCGGGGATTTCGAGGCGATCAGCGCGGCCATGGCTTGCGCCTCGGCCAAGGCGGCGCCGGCCGGAACCACGCGATTGACCAGCCCCATCCGCATCGCTTCGGCTGCGGGGGTCATCTCGCCGAGCAGCAGCATTTCCAGCGCATGCTTGGCGGCGAGGTTGCGCGAGAGCGCCACCATCGGCGTCGAGCAGAACAGGCCGATATGGACGCCCGGCGTGCAGAAGCGCGCGCCCTCGCCCGCCACCGCCAGGTCGCAGCTCGCCACCAGCTGGCAGCCGGCCGCGGTGGCCGTGCCTTCGACCGCGGCGATGACCGGTTGCGGCAGCGCCGTGATCTGCTGCATCAGCGCCGAGCAGCGCCCGAGGATCTCCGTGAAATAGGCGCGGCCGCGGTCCTGGTCGGCGCGATGCGCCGTCATCTGCTTGAGATCGTGGCCGGCCGAAAACACCGGCCCGGCCGCCGCCAGCACCACGGCCCGCACCGAGCGATCCTCCGCGATGGCGGTCAGCGCCTCGCCGAGCGCGGCCAGCAGCGCCTCGCCGAGCGGATTGCGCGTCTGCGGGCGGTTGAAGGTGAGCGTCGCGACGCCCTCTATGTCGGCCCGCAGCAGCACCGGTTCAGTCGCGGCGTCGTGGTGAGCGGTCATGATGGATCCTGGCGTAGCGGCGCGCAGCCGGCCTGTGCGGTTTCGCATATTGTCGGGGCGGGCCGGCCATGCTGCAAGGGGGGACGTGCCTTTGGACGATCGCCGCCTGTCGTGCGAGCCCTCATCCTGAGGAGCGCTTCCGTTGGAAGCGCGGCTCGAAGGATGCTCCAGGAGGCTCCGGCACACGCTGGAGCATCCTTCGAGACGCCGCGTTCCGCGGCTCCTCAGGATGAGGCTTGAACCGGCAACGGCGATAATCGGCCCCATCCCCAACGCCCGCCACCGCCGGATCCGCCGCCATGACCGCTGCCCAGCCCACCGTGATGACCGCCTCCGAGATCGAGGCCTTTCTCGACGCGCATTTCCCGCAGATCCATTATGGCGGGCGGACCTATTTCGTCGAGGAGGTCGGCCCGATGCGGGCCCGCATGCGCTGCGACTATCACGACAAGCATCTGCGCCCCGGCGGCACCATCTCCGGACCGACCATGATGGCGCTGGCCGATCTCGCGCTCTACGTCGCGATCCTTGCCCAGATCGGCCCCGTCGGCCTCGCCGTCACCACCAGCCTGAACTACAATTTCCTGCGCAAACCCGGCCAGTCCGCCCTGATCGGCGAGGCAAGGCTGCTGAAGCTCGGCAAGCGGCTCGCCGTCGGAGAAGTCAGCCTGTTCTCGCAGGGCGAAAGCGAACTGGTCTGTCACGCCACGGGCACCTATTCGATCCCCGCCGGAGGTTGATGCGGTATTCCGATACCGTTCAGGCCAGTGGTTTGAAAACAATGCGTTTTCAGGCGAAGTTCGTCACGCTCAGCGCTTGACAGGGACGCGGCGCGGGCCTATCCACCGCCTCACATCGCCGCCGGTCCCCGGCGGCTTGTCCTTTTTCTCAAGCCACCGAAGGGGTGCCGCGATGAAGACCATGTCGCTGAAGCCCGCCGATGTCGAAAAAAAGTGGGTTGTGATCGACGCCTCCGGGCTCGTCGTCGGCCGTCTCGCCACCATCGTGGCGATGCGCCTGCGCGGCAAGCACAAGGCCAATTACACCCCGCATGTCGACTGCGGCGACAATATCGTGATCGTCAATGCCGAGAAGATCG
This sequence comes from Allobosea sp., assembly GCA_046292405.1. Taxonomy (GTDB): domain Bacteria; phylum Pseudomonadota; class Alphaproteobacteria; order Rhizobiales; family Beijerinckiaceae; genus Allobosea. The sequence continues at coordinate 7,752 of JBKBRD010000137.1, forward strand.
TCCTGACCGGCCGCAAGCGCGATCAGAAGATCTACTATCATCACACCGGCTATGCCGGCGGCATCAAGGAGCGGTCCGCCAAGTTCATCCTCGAGGGGCGCTTCCCGGAGCGCATCGTCGAGAAGGCTGTCGAGCGCATGCTGCCCCGCGGCCCGCTCTTCCGCCAGATCCTCGGCAATCTGCGCGTCTACAAGGGTCCTGAGCACCCGCACGCAGCCCAAATGCCGGAGGCGCTCGACGTCGCCGCGCTCAACCGCAAGAATGCGAGGGTCTGACCATGGCCGAGGTTCTTCAGTCTCTCGAGCAGCTCGGCCAGGTCGCCAAGACCGCGCAGCCGGATGCTCCCGTCCACGTCAAGAAGATCGACGCCCAGGGCCGCGCCTACGCCACCGGCAAGCGCAAGAACGCCATCGCCCGCGTCTGGATCAAGCCCGGCACCGGCAAGATCACGGTCAACACCCGTGACCAGACGGTGTATTTCGCCCGCCCCGTGCTGCGCATGGTGCTGCAGCAGCCGCTGCAGCTGGTCGACCGCCTGACCCAGTACGACGTCGTCGTCACGGTCAAGGGCGGCGGCCTTTCCGGTCAGGCCGGCGCGGTGCGCCACGGCATCTCCAAGGCGCTGACCTTCTATGAGCCCGAGCTTCGCGGCCCGCTCAAGAAGGAAGGCTTCCTGACCCGCGACTCGCGCGTCGTCGAGCGCAAGAAGTTCGGCAAGGCCAAGGCCCGCCGCAGCTTCCAGTTCTCGAAGCGCTGAT
>JBKBRD010000138.1:0-2178 GCA_046292405.1 Allobosea sp.
ACGGTGACGCTGGGCGACGTCCTGCCAGTCGACAACACCGCCTGCGGCTTCGTCTTCCAGGCGCATCTGCCGACGAAGGCGATCGCCGCCGCGCGCACGCTGCAGCCGGCGTCCTTCCGCGGCAGTCGCCCACCGACAGAGATGCTCGACGCCGTCAGGCGCGACGGGGGCGCGGAGCTGAACGAGCACCTGTTCTCGCTGCTGACTGGCAAGGCGGCGCCCGTCTTCAATGCGCTGGGCGAGATCGCCTGCGTCGTCGCGACCGTCTCCTTCGTCGAGACGGCCGAGGCCGATGGCCACAGGGCGGCACTGTTCGCCGCGGCACGAGCGGCGACGCTAGAATCGGGAGGCAGCTGAGCGCTCTCACCGCGCACGGTCGAGGCGCAGATGTTCGCGCAGCGTCGATCCTTGATAGTCGCTGCGGAACAGGCCCCGCTGCGCAAGCGCCGGAACCAGCGCCTCCAGAAACAGATGCAGCGATTGCATAGAGCCGCCGGGTATCGCGATGAAGCCGTCGAGCGCTTCGGCCTCGTGCCAGTCGACGATCTCGGCGAGGACGTCTGCGACCGTTCCGACCGAAACCCAATGCGCCGAGCCGACCACTTCGGGCCGCGCCAGCACCTCAGCCACGGTCGGCCGATTCGCCTCTATGAAACGCCGCAACAGGTCGGCATGGGTGCGGCTGCGCACTGGCGCGTCAGCCGGCGGCAGCATGTCCGCCGTCACCTGCGCCTCGGGGGCGAGGTCGCCGAGATCGAGTCCGAGAACGGTTTTTACGGATTTGCGGCGCTGTTCCGGCGTGAGATGGGCATGAGCGCGCGCATGCAGCGCCCAGGCCTCCTCGCGCGTCTCGGCAAGGAAGACATGGAGCCCCGGCAGTACACGCAGCGCATCCGGGCGGCGGCCCAGCGCCTGCGCACGGCGGCGCAGGTCGCCGCGCAGATCGATGCCGGCCGCGCGGTCGGGCGTGGCGGCGAAGGTGGCGTCGGCGATCGAGGCGGAAAAGTCGCGACCGATATCGGAGGCGCCGGCCTGGAACAAGGGCGGCGGCCCCGCCGCGTGGCCGGGCACGTTGAGCGGTCCCGCCACGCTGAAGAATTCGCCGCGATGATCAATTGCAGCGCTCGGGGCCGCGCCCGTCAGCGCCGCCTGCGGACAGCTCTGCCAGAGCCGGCGTAAGACATCGGTGAACTCGGCGGCCTTGCGGTAGCGAATTTCGGGCGGCGGCATCGGCGCGTCGCCGAAATTTTCCGCGCCCTCGATCGAGGTGACGAGGTTGAGACCGACACGGCCTCGGCTGATCCAGTGCAGCGACTGGATCTGGCGCGCCACCACATAGGGCGGGTTGAAGCTGGTCGAGACGGTGGTGACGAGCCCGATCTTTTGCGTTTCGCGCGCGATCGCCGCCATCAGAAGCGTCGGGTCGAGGCCGACATGACCAGCGCCGATCCCGGGATACATGCGGGGATAGTCGGGCTTGAAGACGAAATCGAGCTTTGCCCGTTCCGCCATCCGGGTCAGCGCGAGATGGAACTCCACGGGATCGCCCCCCGGCCGGGCTTCCGGATCGTCGGCCGCTTTGCCTTTCAGCCAGGTCGGCGTGAGGCTCAGCCCGATGTGAAGCTGCCGCGTCATGACTGCCCCGCAAACGGTGCGGAGCGCGCGGCTCGGTTCTGGCGTTTGGGCACGATCAGCGGGGTCCCCGAAACCGGATCGGCAATGACGAGGCAGGGCAGGCCGAAAACCGCTTCGACCAGCTCGGCGGTGACGATTGCGCCCGGGCTGCCTTGGGCGATGATCGCGCCGTCCTTCATCGCGACGAGATGCGAGGCGTAGCGGCAGGCCTGGTTGAGATCGTGCAGCACCGCGAGGATGGTGCGGCCCTGCGCATTGAGTTCGGCGAGCAGGTCGAGCAGTTCGATCTGGTGGGCGATGTCGAGAAAGGTCGTCGGCTCGTCGAGCAGCAGGATCGGCGTTTCCTGCGCCAGCGCCATCGCGATCCAGACCCGCTGGCGCTGGCCGCCGGAGAGCTCGTCGACCCGGCGCGTAGCCAAAGCCTCGACGCGGGTCGCCTCCATGGCGGTTGCGACGGCGGTCTCGTCGGCCACCGACCATTGCCGGAGGAAGGATTGATGCGGATAGCGGCCGCGGGCGACGAGATCGGCCACGGTGATCCCA
>JBKBRD010000138.1:2188-8505 GCA_046292405.1 Allobosea sp.
ATCCGGCGCGATCGCGCTCTGCGGCAGCAGGCCGAGCCGCCTTGCGACCTCCTTTGCCGGGCGCTCGCCGATGCCCCGGTCGTCGAGGATGACCTGCCCGGACGATGGGGCGAGCAGGCGCGACAGGGCGCGCAGCAAAGTCGACTTGCCGCAGGCATTGGGTCCGACGATGACGCTGAACGAGCCGTCGGCGATCGCGATCGAAAGATCAGTCGCGATCGTGTGCGCGTTATAGCGAAGCGTCACGGCGTCGGCATACAGGCGCGTGGCGCCGGTCAGCCAAGTAGTTTTCAATTCTTCCAATTCTTAACTGACATCGAACTGGTGGTCTTCGACGTCATCCTTTCCGTCTTACTTTTGTTGTAGGCGCTCGCATCCGGCGTCTCTACGATCGATAACTCACTCTCTTGCGCAGGTCCATATTGCATTGCGGAACTCGATCCGTCATGAGGAATGACATGCGCATTTGCCGATGCGCTGTGCGGCGGCCGGATTGCCGCTCCCTTGACGGCCGCGCGCAAGTCCTCTCGGTCCGGCAAGACGACACTTGGCAGACATCTCGACGATGCCCCTACTCAAGCTCTTCCTCGCCATCATCGCGCTCACGGCTGCCGTGAGCGGCCATAGCGACCCCGCCCGCAGCCAGGAAGCCGGCTGGCCCCGCACCATCCGGCATGCGGCCGGCGAGCTGACCCTGGCCGCAAAGCCACGGCGCATCGTTTCGACCACGCCAAGCGTGACAGGCATCCTCCTGGCGATCGAGGCGCCGTTGCTGGCGAGCGCAGCGACAACGCCGAGCGCGCTCACAGACGCCAAGGGGTTCTTCTCGCAATGGGCCGGGGAGGCCGACCGGCGAGACGTCAAGGTGCTCTACTCGAGCCTGAAGTTCGACATCGAGGCGGTGCTCGGCTGGAAGCCCGATCTCGTGATCGGCTCGACCACCGGCGCCGACAGGATCCTGCAGCACCGGGCCGAGCTCGAGGCGCTCGGCGTCCCCACCATGATGGTCGACTATTCCAACCGCAGCTGGCAGGAACTCGCGACCGAGCTCGGCAAGGCGGCGGGCCTGGAGAAGCAGGCGGCTGCCGCGATCGGCCGCTTCGAGACCGAGCTCGCCTCCGCTGCACGGGCGATCCCCGCTCGCGGGACCAAGGTCAGTATCGTCGCTTACAACATCGCCGGCAGCTATGCGGCGGCGCGCACCGCGAGCCCGGTCGCAAAGCTCGTCTCGGGGCTGGGCTTCGACGTCGTCGGCCTGCCGGCGGAGCTGCAACCGAATTCGGCGCGGCCCTCCGATTTCGAGTTCTTCTCGCGCGAAAACCTCTCGGCCGCCATCACGACCGGCACGGTTTTTCTGGTGCGCGCGACGGAGAAGGACGTACAAGCCTTTCTGGCCGAGCCTGTGCTTGCCAACCACCCAGCTGTCATCGGCAAGCGGGTCTATCCGCTCGGCCTGACCTCCTTCCGTATCGACCCCTATTCCGGCCGCCAGATCCTCGAACAGCTGCGCGAGAGCTTCGTCGCGCCATGAGAAATCGGAGGCGCCGGCGTTGGCTCGCCGTCGGCGTGGCGGCGCTCGCCGTGCTGGCGCTCGCCAGCCTGGTCATCGGGTCGCGGCCGATCCCGTCGGCGGTCGTGGTCGATGCGCTCCGGGGCTATGATCGCCGCAATGATCTGCATCTGGTGATCTGGGAACTGCGCGTGCCGCGCCTGATCACCGCCGTCCTCGCCGGCGCCGCGCTCGGTCTCGCCGGAGCGATCATGCAGGCCGTCACGCGCAACGCCTTGGCCGAGCCGGGCTTGCTCGGCATCAATGCCGGCGCCGCCGTCGCCGTGGTGCTGGGCGTCACTCTCCTCGGCCTGACACGGCCCGCCGATTATGTCTGGCTCGCCATCGCCGGAGCCGGGCTTGCCGGCGCCGCCGTGTTCCTGCTCGGCCGGGCGCATGAGACCGGGACCAATCCGGTCCGGCTCGTGCTTGCGGGCGCCGGCCTCTCGGTCGTGCTTGGCGCGATCACCGGCATCGCCGTCATCAACGCTCCGCCGACCGGCTTCGACGATTTTCGGCACTGGGCCGCCGGCTCGCTGGAGGGCGCCAGCTTCGAAGCCGTCACTGTGTTGGCCGTCATGGTCGCGGCAGGCCTCGCGGTTTCCTTCACGATCGTCGGCGGGCTGAACGCGCTGGCGCTGGGCCAGGAACCTGGCCAGGCGCTCGGCGCCTCGCCGCGCACGATCTGGCTGTCAGCCTGCCTGGCCGTGATGCTGCTGGCCGGCGCGGCCACCGCCGCTGCCGGGCCGATCGGCTTCGTCGGCCTGATCGCACCGCATCTGGCGCGTGCCGTCATCGGACCGGACCATCGCTGGATCCTGCCGTGCTCGGCACTCTTTGCGGCGATCCTGCTGCTCGGCGGCGATCTGGTCGGGCGTGTGGTCGCCGCCCCCTCGGAGATCGCCGCGGGGATCGTCGTCGCGCTGATCGGCGGCCCCTTCTTCATCATGGCTGTGCGTCGCTTCCGGGTGAGCCGACCGTGAGCGCACGCGTCGCGCTGGTCAGGATCGGCTCCTTCTCTTGGCGCTGGCGTCCGCGCGCCGCGCTGGTCTGCGCCATGCTCCTGTGCATTGGGCTCTTGCTTGCGATCATCTTGCTGGGCACTGGCACGCTCGCCTTCTCGCCGGCGCAAGTCGCCTGGGCCCTTTTAGGCGGGGGCGAAAACCCGGTCGCCGAGCGCGTTGTCTGGAGCTTGCGGCTGCCGCGCGTCGTCACAGCGGCCTGTGTCGGGGCGGCGCTCGGCATGGCGGGCGCGATGTTCCAGTCGATCTCGCGCAACCCGCTCGGTTCGCCCGACATCATCGGCTTCACCACCGGCGCCGCCACTGGCGCGATCGTGCAGATCATTCTCTTCGGCGCCGGACCCTTCGCCGTCTCGTCGGCCGCAGTGCTGTCGGGAATGGGAACGGCGGCACTGGTCCTTCTGCTGGCGCTGAAGGGGCGCGTCACCGGCGGTTATCGGCTGGTGCTCGTCGGCATCGGCGTCGGTTCGACCCTGGCGGGCGTCAATACGGTTCTGCTGGTGGCGAGCGATCTCGACCGTTCTATCTCTGCTCAGCTCTGGCTGGCGGGTTCGCTCACCGCACGGAGCTGGTCGCATGCCGTGCCGGCTGCGCTCAGCCTCACGCTGATCGTGCCAATCGCGCTCCTCTATGCCCGGCGGCTCGCCTTGCTCGAAATGGGGGATGATGCCGCCAGCCAGCTCGGCGTCGCCGTCGAGCGTACTCGGCTTGCAACGGTGATGACGGCTGTCGGCCTGACCGGGATGGCGACCGCCGCGACCGGCCCGATCGCATTTATTGCCTTGGCCGGCCCACAGCTCGCTCGTCGCCTCTGTCGCTCGCCGGACGTGCCGCTGGTTTCAGGCGCGATCATGGGCGCGGTCCTGCTGCTCGCGGCGGATTTGATCAGCCAACGCTTCCCGTATGGGCTCAATCTGCCGATAGGCCTGACAACCGGGCTCCTCGGCGGAATCTATCTGCTCTGGCGGCTTGCCCGCGACGAGACGGTGTGAACGGGTCGTCGCGGCGTTGCTGCGCGCACGCAGCCTTGTCAGACACCAGCAAACGGCGCTGTTCGGAGGTCTTTCGCCTGGGCCCGGTCAGGCGCTCTGCAGAGATGCGATCAGCGCGTCGCCGCTCGTCCCGACCAGATCCTTCGAGACATCGGCGATCAGCGCGAGCTCGAGCTGCTTGTGATAATGGCGCCGCATTTCGCCGAGCGTCCGGGGCGAGGCGACGATCACCAGCTTCTCGATCTTGTGCCCGAGAACCTGCTGGTTCAGCCACTGCGCGGCCGCGGCCGCATGGGCGTCTTCGTCGATCTGATGGCCCGTCGGATTGGCCGAGCTCGAATCGCGTCCGGCGCCGCCAGCCTTGTTGCTCTCGTCCAGATCGGGAAAAGCCATCGCGGCCAGCGCCGGGTTCGCCTCGTCGCCGGTGTTGCGGTGAAGCTCGAAATGTTTGCCGTCGACCAGTGCGATGACGGCGCCATGGGGTAGCTGCATCGGATATTCCTTGATGAGGCGATCAGCCCGATTGCGCGGCGATGCCGGTACGGGACGATCTTCGTGCGAAGCGCTGTTGGTCGCGGAGCGCGCTTCAGGTTGCGATGACCTAACTGCAGGCAGGGCGGATCGTTCCACCGCGCTGACGGCGAGCGGTGCGCCGGTCGGGATGGCGCGTTTGCGCGCGCTTGCCAGCGTGGGCGGCAACCGCTCTCATGGCGCGCAGCGACGTAGGCGGTGGAGGCGGTGTGACGCGAACGGGAGAGGACGAGGCCCAGGCTGGGGTCGCGAACCGGCTCAGCACGCGCGCCGGGCCGCGCCTGCGCATCTGCCTGCTGGGCGCGACCGGCACAATCGGCCGCGCCACGGCCGCCGCCCTGCTGCGGCGCGGGCACGAGGTCGTCTGCTTCACCCGGCCGCGGCGCCAGACTGGCGAGACGCCCTCCCGCCCAGAGAACGCCGGGCTATGGCGTGGGCTGACGGCGATCGCATTGGACGTGTCCGATCCGGCGGCGCTGGAGCGGGACGGCTTCGCCGGGCGGCGCTTCGACGCCGTCCTGTCCTGCATGGCCTCGCGCACCGGGGCGCCAAGGGACGCCTGGGCGGTCGACCACGGCGCGCACCTGTCCGTGCTCGAGGCGGCCCAGCGCGCCGGCGTCGGCCATTTCGTGCTGCTCTCGGCGATCTGCGTGCAGAAGCCGCGGCTTGCCTTCCAGCATGCCAAGCTCGCTTTCGAGGCGGCTCTGATCGCTTCGGGAATGCGCTATTCGATCGTCAGGCCGACAGCCTATTTCAAATCGCTGTCCGGGCAGATCGAGCGCGTGCGAAAGGGACGTCCCTATCTGATCTTCGGCGATGGATCGCTGACCGCCTGCAAGCCGATCAGCGATGGCGATCTGGCGGAGTTCCTCGCCGGCTGCCTCGACGATGAGAGCCGCTGGAACCGCATCCTGCCGATCGGCGGTCCCGGCGATGCGATCACGCCGCGCCAGCAAGGCGAAGCGCTGTTTGCCCTGCTCGGCCGGCCAGTGCGGTTCCGATCCGCGCCGGTTGCGCTGCTCGACATCATCGCCGGGGGGCTGGGCCTGCTCGGCCATCTCGCGCCACCGCTGGCCGAGAAGGCCGAGCTCGCCCGGATCGGCCGCTATTACGCGACCGAATCCATGCTGGCGCTCGACCCGCAGACCGGCCTTTACGACGCCGCTGCGACGCCGTCGACAGGCGCCGACACGCTGGTCGATTTCTATCGCGCCGTGATCGGCGGGACGGCGACCTTCGAACGCGGAGACCATGCGGTTTTCTGACGGAGCGCATGAGCCGATAGCGGGTTTCGAGCAAGTCGGGCGGGGCGCTTGATGCGCGAATTCCACATCGTTCGCATCCAGACCCGATTATGAAGCGAAATCATAGGTGGGCCTATGATCTGTCTCCCTGCCGTGGCGGCGGCTTTATTCCGAAAGCCTGCATCCCGGCTCCGGGCTGCGCTAGATGTGGTCGAGATAGCGGCGCACGGGATCGAACGGCAAATCCGGTCGGGCCGGTGGTTTGGCTTTGAGTTTCGGCTCGTCGGCCTCCGCATCCTGTTCGACCGGGCAATTCAGATCGAGCGATTCCGCCACGGCGGCCACATAGGCGGCCGATAGCGGGCGACGCGCGCCGCTGCGGTCCGGCTGGGCGTGGGCTCGCTCCTGCCATGACGCGGGGACATCGCCGTCGAGGAGACGCGCCAGGGCATTCGCCAACTGCTCGCGTTTGCGCTCGGTGGCCTCGATCCGCAACGTGAAATTGTCGCGCTCCAACCGGACGACCACGCCCTCGACCCGGCCGATCTGTTCGAGATACGCCACGACCTTTTGCCCGCGGTAAGGGCAGGCATCGGCGGCCAGCACCAGCGATCCGGGCGAGACCTCGGTCGTGCGGCAAGGGAATTCGGCTCTGTCGGGCAGCATATACCGCCCTTCGAGACGTAGAGGTCGGCGTTCGTCGTTTTTGATCGGTTCAACCATCGTCACCACTCCGGAAGCGTGACGATCAGATATCAAAGAGATTTACCCTAGGTAAATCTGATCTCCGGACTCTTGCGATATGGAGCGATTTGATTAAATTCCGCGAGAGTGACTGGCGCAAATGTCAAAATAACCGAACCAATAGACAAAATGCGCTACACTACCCCTTCGTCCGGGATCGCTAGCATGTGGCCGCAATGCTTGCAATGGATGGCGTCGATATCATGGACCTGCAGGGCGCAGTCCGGACAGGGAA
>JBKBRD010000139.1:0-4062 GCA_046292405.1 Allobosea sp.
CGCCGGCGGCAAAGTTTGGAGTGGCCATCGGGTCGGCTCCGGTTCAGGCCGGCGCGATCAGGCGCGCAGGATGTCGATGGTGCGCTGGATCATCCGGCGCGTTGAGGAAATGAGGTTGAGGTTGGCCTCGTAGCTGCGCTGGGCCTCGCGCATGTCCATGCTCTCGACCAGCGCGTTGACGTTGGGCATGCGGACATTGCCGACCGCGTCAGCCGCCGGATTGCCAGGATCGAACTTGCTGCGGAACTGGCTCTGGTCGCGCTGGACCTTGCCGAGATCGACGAGCTGGGCGTCGAGCTCGCGGTCGAAACGCTGCTTGAAGGTCGGGATCTTGCGGCGATAAGGGTCGGCGCCGGCGCGCTCGGGCCCGGAATCCGCATTGGCGATGTTTTCCGCGATGACGCGCATGCGGCCGGACTGGCTGCGCAACCCTGACGCGGCGACGGCGATGCTCTTGAGAAGATCCATGGCGCGTGTCCCTTCCAGACCTTTGCCTTACCGGCCCTTGCCGATGGCGATCTTCATCAGGCCGAGGCTCTTGCTGTAGAGCGAGGCGGCGAGCTGGAACTCGCCCTGGTTCTGCGCGACCTTCAGCATCTCATCCTCGAGATTGACGGCGTTGCCGCGCGGCGTGGTCTCGAAACGGCGTCCGGCCGTGCCGTCGAAGCCGTTGCGCTGGCCGGTGGAGCCCATATGGCCGGCGCTCGTCTGGGCGAGCGCGACCGAGCTCCTGTCCGGGGAGGGGGCCTTCAAATCCTTGGGGCGGAAGCCGGGGCTGTCGGCGTTGGCGACGTTTTCGGCCAGCAGCTTCTGGCGCGTCTGGTTCCAGTGCATGCGGGTCTTGAGCGCCTGCATCAGGTTGCCGCCGGAGCCCAAAGTGGTGTTGGCCATCGTCGTTCGCCCCGTTCCAGCCGCGCCGCTATCGTCATGCGCCCGACCGGCGCCTGCGTGCGGCCCGCGCCGACTGGGCAAATATTGCCGGGCACAGGGTTAACGGGTGGTTAATGTCGCAGTTTTCCGTGGATGGCGTTAACCACGCATTCACCATGTTTTTTGTCAGCTGGCAGCCTGTGCTATAGGCAAGACGTTGAGCCTTGTGCGGAAATCCCGATTGCGCACAGCCTGTCGTCGTCGTTCATGAGGCCCGCCCTTGCAGAGTTTGTTTGGCTTCGATCTCTCCACCGCCCAGAAGGTCATGGTGGCTTCGGTCGTCATTCTGGTGCTGCTGGCCCTGCTCGGCCTTTTCGTCCGCCAGATCCAGGGCGGCCGGCTGAGGCTGAAAGGCCAGGCCGGCGGCCGCACGCGCCAGCCGCGGCTGGGGGTGGTGGACACGCATGACCTCGACCGCCAGCGCCAGCTGGTGCTGATCCGGCGCGACAATGTCGAGCATCTGATCATGATCGGCGGCGTCTCGGATGTGGTGGTGGAGACCAACATCGTCCGGGCCGGTCGCGCTCCGGCGCCCATGTCCTTCGACTATCCCGGCGCGGAGCGGCCGTCCGCGGTCGAACCGCCCCATGCCGAGACGATGCGCGGGGAGGCGATGCGCGGGGAGCCGCCGGCGCCCGACATGCTGCCGCCCCTGCCGACGCGCGCGCCGGCCGCGGCGGCGCAGCCGGCTTCGCAGCAGCCTGCCGACACCGCGCCGACGCCGACGCCCCCGTCTGCGGCGATGACGCAGCCCGCCGTGACGCCGGCGCCGCGCGGCCAGGCAATCCAGGCCGAGGCGGCGATGGCCGCCGGCGCCGCGATCGGCGCCGCAGCCGCATTTTCGCCGAAGCCGGTCATGCCGGCGCCGGAGCCGACGCCGACCGTGCAGCCGCCCAGCTTCACGCGTGACCATGCGCCGTCGCCGACGGCAAGCGCGGTCGAGCTCGACGCCATGACGCGCCAGCTCGAAGAGGCGCTGAAGCGTCCGTTTTCCGCCGTGCGCCCCGCTGGCGCAGGCGCGCCCGATGTCGAACCGCAGGACCGCGCCCCGGCCCCGGTCGTCGCAGCGCCGGATATGCGCGCTCCTTCGCGTACGCCGCCGGCTTTCCTGGTGGAGGCGCGGCGCGAGCCAAAACCGGAGTTCAAAGCCGGGTCCGAACCTGAACCCAACCGCAAGCCCGAACCGCGGGTCGAGCTTACGCCCGAGACGACGTTCGAGCCCAAGCCCGAGCCCAAGACCGCGTCCAAGCCCGAGCCCAAAATCGAGCCCAAATTCGGACCAAGGTTCGAGCCGGAGCCCAAATCTGAAGCCGAACCGGCGCCTGTTATCGCGCGCAAGGCGGACGTGCGCGATGCAGAGGTCGCGGTGAGCGAACCAGCGCCGACAGCGCCGGCCGCGGCTCCGCGGAACCCGCCTCTCCCCGTCGATGTCGAGGCGGAGCTCGCCATCGCGCTCGGCCTGGCGCCCAAGCGAACCGACGCGTCGCCGGCACAGCAGACACGACCCTTGTCCGGCCCCCAGCCGGTCGCGCCCAAGCCGTCCGACCCGATCTTCGCCGCTCCGCCGGCTCTTCCCCCCGTCGCCATCGCCGCGGATCCGGAGCCCGAAAGCGACGACGCGACGGCCGATAGCGAAGCGGACGAGCTGCTTGCCGCCGCAGATGCGCCGCCCGCCCTGGAGCTTCCCCCGCGGGACGCGCCCGTGGCCGAAGAGCCCAAGGCCGAGCCGGTCGGGGCGAAGCCCGAGGTCGCGCCGGCCGCCATCGACCCGTTTTCCGTCGATGCGATCGAGGCGGAATTCGCACGGTTGCTCGGGCGTGATCCCGAGGCGAAATCCTGACGGCTCGCGCGCGCCGGGACGCGTCGTTCCGGTCTCGTCACCAGCCTAGAGTGGGTGCGGCTCGAAAACCGGTTCCCACCCTTCGCCATCATGCACTAGCGTCGCCAGGCCCGATCGGCTGAGTCGGGCGCTGGTGCCTGTGCAGCGTGTCGTCGAACCGATCTTCCCTTGCGATCCTGCGCTCGGCGCTGCGCCTGCTGACGCTGGCGACCGCGCTGGCGCCTGCGCTTGCGGGTTCGGCGTCGGCGCAGACCCTGTCGCTCGATCTGGGGCAGGGCGGGGGCGTGGCCGAACGGGCGCTGCAGCTCATCGCCGTCATCACGGTGCTGTCGCTGGCGCCGTCCATCCTGATCATGGTGACCTCGTTCACCCGGATCGTGGTGGTGCTTTCGCTGCTGCGCTCGGCGCTGGGCACGCAGACGGCCCCGCCCAACGCCGTCATCCTTGGCCTGGCCCTTTTCCTGACCGGCTTCGTCATGGCGCCGACGCTGCGCGAGGCCTACACCTCCGCCGTCGAGCCGCTCGTCGCCGGACAGATACAGCCGCAGGAGGCGTATAATCGCGGGGTCGTGCCCTTCAAGACCTTCATGCTGAAGCATGTCAGGGAAAAGGACCTGATGCTGTTCATGGAGATGTCGCGCGAGCCGCGGCCGCAGCGTCCGGAGGACATCCAGATCCAGGTGCTGGTGCCCGCCTTCATGATCTCCGAGCTGAGGCGCGCCTTCGAGATCGGCTTCCTGTTGTTCGTGCCCTTCCTGATCATCGACCTCGTGGTGGCCTCGATCCTGATGTCGGTCGGCATGATGATGCTGCCGCCGGTCACGGTCGCGCTGCCGTTCAAGCTGATTTTCTTCGTGCTCGTCGATGGCTGGGGCTTGGTGGCCGGCTCGCTGGTGAAGAGCTACGGCAGCTGAGCCGCGTCAGCCGCGCGCCGCGCTCGCCGGCGCGGCGGCATCGGTCGCCCCAGGCTGGGCCGGCTCCGGCTTGCGCTGGCGCACCGCCGTCGCGTAATCCGGATAGCGCTGGCGATAGGCGCGCATGAACTCCGAGAAGCGGTCGGCGCCGGCCGCAGTGCGCGCCATCTCGCGGATATCGGCGGCGCTGGCGCGGCTGGAGCCGGTGACGAAGGCGAAGGTCCGCGCATCGCTGCTCTGGGCCATTTTTCCGGCGAACTTGCTGCGCAACCGATCGATCGACAGCGCCTCGTCGGCCATCACATAGGAGATGGCGGTGCGCATCACCTCGGCGCGTTCGGCGTCCGACAATGGCGCATCGCCCCGCCAGCTCTCACC
>JBKBRD010000139.1:4159-8409 GCA_046292405.1 Allobosea sp.
CCGAGCATGCGTTCATGGGCCTCGCCGGCCTCGCGCCAGCGCCGTCCGGTCCAGTAGATGTCGGCGCGCAACCTGTCGACCTCGGGGCCGGACTCGGCCTCCAGCATTTCCAGCGCCTGATCCGTGCGCGACAGGTCCGACAGCGCCTTGGCCTCGAGCAGGAGGCGCGCGCGCTGGACGTCCCCCGGCAGCTCGACGAGGCGCGTGCGGGTGATGGTCTGGATCGCGTCAGCCGGTTTGCCGTTCATCAGCTGGATCATGGCGAGCTTGGCGGCGACGGTGGCGCGCGCGGCGCCGGTCAGCCGCTTGTCCAGCTGGTAGTTCAGAATCTCGGCGGCCTGGTCCAGCAGATCGAGCTCCACAAGCCGGTCGGCGAGCAGGCGGGTGATCTCGTCGCCGCGACGGCCGACCGGCAAGAATTCCTTGAAATCGTAGAACAAGGCGAGAGCGTCGATCTGCGGCAGAGCGTCGGCCTTGTCGCTGCCGAAGATTTCGGAGAAGCGCTGGGCCGTCTCGTCGTGCATCCGGCGGGTCAGCGGATCGTCGGGAAACACTTCATTGGCCCGGCGCGCGATCAGGAAGGCGTCGCGCCAGCGCTGATGATCGGCGTAGAGGCGGTTCAGTTCGGCCAAGGCCTCCATCTCGACGGGGCCGCCGCGCCAGATGACCGATATGGTCTCGAGCCGGGCGATCGCCTCGTCGGCGGGGATGTCAGCGCGCTTCTCGGCTTGGACGAGCTGCACGGCGCGCAACTGCGACTCGGCCGAGACCGGGCGGTCCTCCGAGTCGAACAGCGCCTTGTAGCCGTTCATCGCGGCCTCCGGCCGGCCGGCGAGATCGTCGAGCATGGCGCGCAGCAGGGCCGTCTCGTCCGCCCGCGCGACGCCTGGCGCCATGGCGGCCAGTTTCTCGACCTCGCGCTCGGCCACGGTGAGATCGCGCATCGCCAGCGCCGCCCGCGCCATTGCCGGCCGCAGCTCGGCCTGCAGAGCCTGGGGATAACGATCGAGCACGGCTTCACCCCGCCTGAAGCCGAGCAGGGCCTTGCCGCTGCGCCCCAGCCGCTGTTCGGCGAGAGCGCGCCACAGGCCCGCCTCGGGATCCTCCTTGATCGGCGCCGCGTCGAAGGCCGCGAGCGCGTCCAGGTTGCGGTGCATACGCAGCGCGACGAGGCCCTTGAGGAACAGCGCCTCGCGGTTGCCGCGTGTCGAGGCGTCGTCCCGCAGCATGACCTCGAGCGGCCCCTTGGCCTCCTGGGTCAGGTCGTTGGCGGCGTAGAAGCGCGCCAGGGCCAGCCGAGCCTCGGATTTTCGCCCGCGCGAGGCGTCGGTGACGTCCCGCATCAGCTCCCGCCCACGTTCCAGCACCATGTCGGTGCGCAACTTCGCCCATTGCGCCGTGTCGATCAGCGGCGCTTCCGGCGCAGCCGGCTTGCGCTCTTCGCCGGTTTGCACGCCAGGCGGATCAAGCGACACCGTGAGCCCGCCGCCGCGGCCGATGCGAACTTCGTCGGCGCCGGCATGGACCACGACATCGTCGGCCCGCGGGCTGACCGCGAGGCCATGGGCGGTCTGCAGCAGGCCGAACTCGACGTAGTGATAGGGCTTGGGCAGGTTGCGCGTCGGCCCTGTGGCGGTCGCGATCGCCATCGGCGTGCCTGAGAGCCCGGCCTGAAGCCAGTGTACGCCAGTCAAGCCCGGCATCGGAATGGACAGGATGGTCTGGCCGTGCTCATCGACGGCGCGGCGGGGCGCAACCGGATCGGCCGGGCGGCCGGGCTGGTCGCCGAAGCGCAGCGACCAGCTGTTGCCGTCATCGATCAGCCGCGCGATCTGCTGGCTCTTGAGCGAAAGGCGCAGCAGCGTGACCCGCGCCTCCCTGCTCACTGTCACGCTCTCGACCAGATGCGGCAGGACGCCCTTCAGTTCCTCGGGGTTGATCGTGTCGCGCGTGTCGAATGCCAGCGTCAGCACGCCGGCCTCGATGAAGGCGGCCGCGCCCGTGAGCCGGGGAAAGCGGAAATCGAGTTTCGATCCGGCGGGACCGGCCGTCGCCACGATCCTGATCGGCTGCGGCGCCGGGTCGACGGTCGCTGCGGGAACGACGACGGCGGCAGCCGCCGGCGCCGCCGCCGGGGCGACAGCCTTCGGCTGAACCGGCGCCGTGGCTGAGGACGCAACGGCCTGAGCTTCGACCGCCGGGAGCGGCGTCGGCGCAGGCTGGGCGGCGGCCTTGGCCTCGAGCGCGGCCTGCGTCACGGCAGCGGGCGCCGGCGCGTGGATGAGATCGACGACCAGGCCGTCATCGTCGCGAAAGACCTTGACCTGACGGTCCTTCGCCAGCCCCAGGGTCAGGCGCGTCGCGGTTCCCGTGGTTTCGTGTCCGAGCAAGGCGACGGCCGGGGGAAGCGCTGCTTTCAGCGCCGCCGCATCGACCGGCATTGCCTTGTCGAAGGTGAGCGTGAGCTTGCCGTCCGCCTGCTCCGGCCGGAGAGCGGCGCCTTCCGCCGTGCCGAATATCAAGCGGTCCAATGTCGGCAGGCTCGCGCTGCGCAGGGTCAGCGGCTTTGGTTGCGGGGCCTGGCGCACGGCTTCGCGCGCCCGCGCCTCGGCCAATCGCAGGCGTTCGCCCATCTCGGCCAGGACCTCGGCCGGGGGGCCGGGGACAACGCCGGCCCAGGTCGTCGGCAACAGGTCGATGAAGGCCTTTTCCCCTACCTCGATCAGATTGGCGCGATAGGTGCGCGTGAGCGCGAAGCGCAGGCCGCGCCTGTCGGGATCGAGCCGCGCCACGGAGACATAGCCCGGCAGTTCCGCGGCAATCTTGCTGATGTCGATGCTGACCGGGTTCGAGAAGGCGAGGACCAGGACGCCGTTCGAAAGCCGCATCTTGGTGATCGTCGGTTCGTCGAAACTCAGCGCCAGGCGGCCGAAGCCGGGCTGCATCGCCTGGCCCTGCAAGACTGCGCTGGCGGCGAGGGCGGGCGCATGCAATTGCGCGCCCATGGCCAGCGCGGCCAAGCCGATACCGAAGAGAAGGGAACGCGGAACACGCAAACCGGCAAACTCACGCAACGCAGCCTTGGCGACGGCGCTCCCCAATAAGGAGCGCAAGCCAAGGGCACGCTAGCGCGGCAAGGATAATGCCGGGTTAAGGCTCAGCGTCGGCGCGTTGGGAAGTCGCTGTTCGTCCGGTTCACGTCGACGCGGATATCGGCCAGGTCTCGGCGCGCATCGTTGAAGCCCTGTTCCATCGTCGAAAACATCCGCGTGATCAGTTCCCGGTCGCGGATCTGATTATCGAGGATCACCGCCGACGCGCCGGCGCGACGGCCGGGAGTTCGTTGGCGCCGGCGGCGGCCGGCTCGGCGGCGACGCGTTCGTTGCTGGCCATGCGGCCGCTGCCGGCGAGCGCCACAGTCAGCTTCTCGGCGCGCTCCGGCGCCATCGCGGCCAGCACTTCCGACATCTTGCGCGGGTTCATCTGCTGGACCACCGGCACGAGCACGTCGAGCCCGAGCCGGTCGAAGACGCGGGCGGCGTCTTTCGGCTTCATCGCCTCATACATGATGACCAGGTTCTTGATCGCCTTGGCCTCCTCTTCGCGAGGCTTGCCGCGGGGACCGTCGACCTTGTCCTCCATCGCCTTGAGCTCGTCGACGCGGCCGTCGAGCTTCTTTTCGGCCGTGCCGAGCAGGCGCTCGCGCATTTCGAGCTCGCGCATGCGGGCCTCGATCTCCTCGCGCCGCGACGCCAGCTTTTCCAGGACGACGCGCTCGGAGGGCGACATCGCCTGGGCCGTCCCATTGGCGATCGCGGCCTTGTTGTTGGGGTCGGCCATGGCCTTGGCCTCGGCTTCGGCCTTTTCCTTGGCCTTTTCCTTCTCGGCGTCGGGCTTGTCGACCGAGCCGGTGGTCTCGGGATCGCGCAGGATGATGCCCGGCGCCTGCGCAAACGTCTTGACCGGGGCGAATTTCTCGGGCTTGGCGTCGGTAGCGGATGAAAAAGCCGGGCCGCTCGCAGGCACCGTCCCGGGATAAGGCTCCGCCGTCCACGCGATCAGCCTCAGCGCCAGCAAAGCCATGGCGCCGAGGATGACCGCCGGGATGAGGCGGGGCCGCTCGATCATGCGGCTTGTCCGTCAAGGCGGCGGGCGGCGCGCTGGCGGATGGCGGCGGCGGCTTCGGCGGCATGGGCGAGGCGCGAGACCGGGGTCGGCGCGGCGGCGGGGGCGACCGCCTCCTGCGGATT
>JBKBRD010000140.1:0-8393 GCA_046292405.1 Allobosea sp.
GGCCGGCGCCATCCTGCTGGCGCTCGGAAAGCGCCGGCTCAGTTTCGACCTGCTGCGGCAGGCGACGGAATCGACCGCGAAGCTCTCGGCCTTCGTGCTGTTCATCCTGGTCGGCGCGCGCGTGTTCTCGCTGACCTTCTACGGGGTCAACGGCCATCTCTGGGTCGAGCATCTGCTGATCGGCCTGCCGGGCGGCGCGACGGGCTTCCTGATCGTCGTCAACATCATGGTCTTCCTGCTGGCGTTCTTCCTCGATTTCTTCGAGCTCGCCTTCATCATCGTGCCGCTGCTGGGGCCCGCCGCCGAAAAGCTCGGCATCGACCTGATCTGGTTCGGCGTCATCCTGGGCGTGAACATGCAGACCTCGTTCATGCACCCGCCCTTCGGCTTCGCGCTGTTCTACCTGCGCTCGGTGGCGCCCAAGCACGCCTATCGCGACAAGGTCACGGGCAAGCAGATGGAGCCGGTCACGACCGGGCAGATCTACTGGGGCGCCGTGCCCTTCGTGGTGATCCAGTGCATCATGGTGGCGATGGTGATCATCTTCCCGCAGATGGTGATGCATTACAAAGCCTCGGCCGTGCAGCTCGACCAGAAGGCGATCGACAAGCAGTTCGACTCGATCCAGATCCCCGGCTTCGGCACGCCGGGCGGCGGCGGCGGCGGCCTGCCCGGCCTCAATCTCGACGAGCCGCCAAAGCTCAACCTCAACTGAGGCGCGCCAACGCAAAAGGCCCCGGAGCGATCCGGGGCCTTTCTTTTGGGCTGCCGCTTGAGGCGGGCGTGTCAGGCCATCGCCTTCTTGAAGTTCTCATTGGCCTTGTCCCAGTTCACCACCTGCCACCAGGCGGTGAGATAGGCGGCGCGGCGGCTCTGGTGCTTGAGATAATAGGCATGTTCCCAGACATCGACGCCGAGCACCGCCTTGGCGCCGAGTTCGAGCGGCGTGTCCTGGTTGGCGGTGCTGACGATCGCGATCTTCTTGTCCTTGTCGACCACCAGCCAGGCCCAGCCCGAGCCGAAGCGGCCGAGCGCGGCGGCGTTCAGCTTGGTGATCAGCTCGGTGATCGAACCGAGCGAACCTTCGATCGCGCTGCGCAGCTCGGGCGAAGGCTGCTTGGCGCCGCCGGGCGTCATCAGCTCCCAGAAGAAGGTGTGGTTCCAATGGCCGCCGACATTGTTGCGCACGCCGGTGCGGACTGTCTCGGGCACGGCGTTGAGATCGGCCAGCACGGTCTCGATCGGCGTCGTCTTCAGCCCGTCCCATTGCGCCACCAGCGCATTGGCGTTGTTGACATAGGCCTGATGGTGCGCGGTGTGGTGGATGCGCATGGTTGCGGTGTCGATATGCGGCTCCAGCGCCTCATAGCCGTAGCCGAGCGGCGGCAGCGTGAACACGGGCGGCGCAGGCGGGGCGGCCGGCGCAGCCGGGGCGGTCGTGGGCGCAGCCACCTGCGCGAAAGCGAGGCCGGGGCGACCGACCATCGCCAGACCGGCGTTGCCGGCGGCGAGGCCGCTGATGAAGTGGCGACGAAGCATGGGTGATTCCTCTCGTTATTCTGGTTCTGATGACACAGCTTGGTTGGCGCGGGCCGACAGTCAAGGGCAGCGCGCGACAGCTCAGACCTCGGCCGGGTCGTCACCCTGGCGAATGCCGTAGCGCCGCTCCAGTCCCGGGTTCCCAGGCGTGACCGGCCCGCCTGGCGGGCGAGGCGCGCGTTCCGACGGATCGCGCCCGATCTTCTGCATCAGATGCGACAGATCCAGGAACTCGTCGCATTGGCGGCGCAACTCGTCGGAAACCATCGGCGGGTTGGTGGAGATGGTCGAAACCACCGCAACCTTGACGCCCTTGCGCTGCACCGCCTCGACCAGCGGGCGGAAGTCGCCATCGCCCGAGAACAAATAGATCTGGTCGAGATGGGGCGCGAGCTCGAGCATCTCGATGGCGAGCTCGATGTCCATATTGCCCTTGACGCGGCGACGGCCCGTCGCGTCGGTGAATTCCTTGGCCGCCTTGGTGATCACGCGATAGCCATTGTAATCGAGCCAATCGACCAGCGGCCGGATCGACGAATACTCCTCGCTCTCGATCAGCGTGGTGAAATAGAAGGCGCGGATCAGATTGCCGCGCCCCTGAAATTCCTTGAGCAGCCGCCGATAATCCATGTCGAAGCCGAGTTGCTTCGAGGTTGCATAGAGATTGGCGCCGTCGATGAAGAGAGCGATCCGCGGATCGGCCATGGCAATAACTCCAGCTCAAATGAAAAGATCGGTGTCAATTTCGAAAAAGATGTCGGTCGAACAATGTCTAATAAGGGTCGAATTTCCAGCAACCTGCGGTAATCCGCCCTGGAAAATTGCCATCGGGCTATGCGTCGCAGCGTCTCCCGGCGGCTCAGGCGCTGAGGCCGCGGCTGCCGGGCTTGATCGCGGGGATGGCGGCGAGTTCGGGCGGCAGCGCGTCGGGCTGATAGGCCGGGATGTCCATGGCGACGAGACTGACCAGCGGCACGCCGAGATCGGCACGGCCGGCCGAGCGATCGACCAGACAGGCCGCTCCCAGGATCAGCCCGGGCTCGCCGGCGATGGAAGCCAGGCATTCGCGCGACGACAGGCCGGTGGTGACGATGTCCTCGACCATGACGACGCGCGCGCCCTTGGGGATGGCGAAGCCGCGCCGCAGCTTGAACTGCCCGTCCTCGCGCTCGACGAACACCGCCTTGGCGCGCAGATGCCGCGCCGTCTCATAGCCCGGCACGATGCCGCCGACGGCGGGAGAGACGACATAGTCGACCGTGCCGAAGCGGGCCTCGATCTTGGCGGCGAGCGCCTTGCAAAGACGCTCGGTCCGCACCGGATCCTGGAAGATGAACATCTTCTGCAGGAAGATCGGGCTGCGCAGCCCGGAGGAGAGGATGAAATGACCTTCGAGCAGAGCGCCGGCATCGCGGAACTCGGCCAGAACTTCTGCGTCGGTCATGGCGGGCTCCCGTGGCGTCAAAAAAAGCTGCGACCGTCTTTGCTGCGGATCGTGCGCGTGCGCAAGGCTTGTGGATCGGGCTGGAGGGAAATTCAGCGCGGCTGAGCGAGGGTGCGGCCCGCCCCTCTCTCCCCCGCGAGCCCTCATCCTGAGGAGCCGCGTCAGCGGCGTCTCGAAGGATGCTCCAGGAGGCTCCGCTGCGCGCTGGACCATCCTTCGAGACGGCCCTGCGGGCCTCCTCTGGATGAGGGCTCAAGGTGGCGGGCGGGGCAAATGTCTCAACGACGCGCCACTCGCAGGCCATTCACTGCCACCCTTGGCTCCAACCCTCAGCCCTCATCTTTCGAGACGCCGCTCTCGCGGCTCCTCAGGATGAGGGCTGGTGGGGGATTTCGGTCCTCAGCCCTTCGGGAATTCCAACCCCATCTCGCGATAGCGCTCGGGATCGTCGCTCCAGTTCTCGCGCACTTTCACGAACAGGAAGAGATGGACCTTGGCCTCGGCCGCCTCGGAAATTTCGACGCGCGCCTTCTGCCCGATCGCCTTGATCGTCTGGCCGCCCTCGCCCAGCACGATTTTGCGCTGGCCCTCGCGCTCGACATAGATCGTCTGCTCGATGCGCACCGAGCCGTCGGGCCGCTGCTGCCACTGCTCGGTCTCGACGGTGGAGCGGTAGGGCAACTCGTCATGCAACCGCTCGAAGATTTTCTCGCGGGTGATCTCGGCGGCGAGGAAGCGCAGCGGCGCGTCGGAAATCTGGTCCTCGGGATAGAGCCAGGGGCCGAGCGGCAGCCGCGTCTCCAGCCAGCTCATGATGTCCTTGACGCCATAGCCGGTCAGCGCCGCGATCATGAAGGTCGCCTCGAAACGGCCCTGCGCGTTCACCTTGGTGGTGATCTCCAGCAGCTTTTCCTTGGCGA
Source organism: Allobosea sp. (assembly GCA_046292405.1). Lineage (GTDB taxonomy): Bacteria > Pseudomonadota > Alphaproteobacteria > Rhizobiales > Beijerinckiaceae > Allobosea. The sequence goes on from JBKBRD010000140.1 coordinate 3,904, forward strand.
CCGTGTCGATCTTGTTGAGGATCAGGAATTTCGGCTGCTTCAGCTCGGAAAGCTTCTCCAGCAGGCGGGTGTTCTCCTCGGTGTCGTAACGCTCGACATCGATCAGCACGCCGATCAGGTCGGCGTCGGTGGCGCCGCCCCAGGCGCTGGTCACCATCGCCCGGTCGAGCCGGCGCTTGGGCTGGAAGATGCCGGGGGTGTCGACGAAGATGACCTGCGCAGCCCCGGAGAGCGCGATGCCGCGCACCTGCGTGCGCGTCGTCTGCACCTTGCGCGAGACGATCGAGACCTTTGCCCCGACCAGCTGGTTGAGCAGCGTCGACTTGCCGGCGTTGGGCGCGCCGATGAGCGCGACGAAGCCGCAGCGGGTCGGCCCCCTGCGCTCGCTCGCTTGGCGTTCGCTCCCCGGTGCGTCCGGCTGCTTGCTGGCGTCAGCCATGGTCGGTCTCCATTGTTTCGCTCCACAGGCCTTCCCGTCTCAGGAAGGCCTCGGCTGCAGCTTGCTCGGCCAGGCGCTTCGAGCGTCCCTCGGCTTCCGCATCGATCAGCCCGGCAATCTTGGCGGCCACCCGGAACAGCGGCGCATGGTCCGGTCCGGAGCGGCCGCGTTCGCTATAGGTCGGCGTCGGATAGCCCTGGCCCTGCGCCCATTCCTGCAGCGCGGTCTTGGCGTCGCGCAGCGGCTTGGGCGGCTTGGCCAGCCGCTCGCCGAAGGCGCGCTCCACCAATCCCCGCGCCGCCTCATAGCCGCCGTCGATGAAGACCGCGCCGATGATGGCTTCGCAGGCATCGGCCAGGATAGCACGGTTCTTGCGCGCCCCGCCCAGGATTTCGCCGTCGCCGAGCCGCATGAATGGGCCGAGATCCCAGGCCTGCGCCACCTCGGCGCAGGTCTCCTTGCGCACGAGATCGGCCAACCGGCGCGACATGTCGCCTTCCTCGGCCAAGGGAAAACGCGCGAACAGCATGTCGGCGACACTGAGGCCGAGCACGCGATCGCCGAGGAACTCCAGCCGCTGATAGCTGCCGATCCGCGATCCTTCCGCGCTCATATGCGTCAAGGCGGTGACGAGCAGGCCGCGATCGCCGAAGCGATGGCCGAGCGTCTTTTCGAGGCGCGCCAGATCCGGCGTCTTGCGCCCGGTTTCCGCCGTCTTGTTCACTTGATCCCGCTGAACAGGCGGTTCCACCTGACCGACCATGGCCACTCCCAGACACGCCAGGCGGAGGCCCCCTCCTCGATCGAGAAGAAGATGATCTCGGCGCGGCCGACGAAGTTCTCGAAGGGCACGTAGCCGACGCTGCGATCGCGGGAGTCGAGCGAATTGTCGCGATTGTCGCCCATCATGAAGAAATGCCCCTCGGGCACCTGGAACACGCCGGTATTGTCGAAGGTGCCGGTGTCGCCCTCGCGCTCGATGATCTCGTGGCTCACCCCGTTGGGCAGCGTCTCACGATAATGTGCGACGGCGGAGGCCCGGCCCCAGCTGTCGGTCGTGACGTAATCGGAGATGCGCTCGCGCTTCACGGCCTGATTGTTGATGTGCAGCACGCCGTCGATCATCTGGATGCGGTCGCCGGGCAAGCCGATGACACGCTTGATGTAATCAGTGGAGTTGTCGGTCGGCAGCTTGAAAACGGCGATATCGCCCCGCTTCGGCTCAGCGGCCCAGACACGGCCTGAGAAAAGCGGCGGGCTGAAGGGAACCGAGTGCTTGGAATAGCCGTAAGTATATTTGGAAACGAACAGATAATCGCCGATCAGCAGGGTCGGGATCAGGGAGCCGGAGGGAATGTTGAACGGCTGGAACAGCAATGTGCGGATGACCAGCGCGATCAGGAGAGCCTGGACGACGACCTTGATCGTCTCGAGAACGCCGCCTTCCTCCTTGGCCGGTTTACTCTTGATCTCGGCGTCTTTGGCCACGCGGGCGCTCCTGTTTCAGCTAGCAGAGCGCGGTCTAACCCAATGTGAGGGCGGGGACAACGCAAACTCCGTCTTGCGCCCCGCCCCCGATTGCGGGGCGACAATGGCCGCAACCTGTGCTTCAAGCTCAGGCGCTCCCGCACCACCGGCGCGACTCGGCTTGCCGGCCAGCGCCCTGTCGCGCGGCGCCTGTCTTCTTACTCCTGCCACGGGCGACTTCTGGCGCGCATGATCTTGTTCTCCAACGACCCTCCCGCGACCTTTCCAAGCCGCGGCGCGCTCGCGCTTGCACTGGGCTCCTTCGCGCTGGCGCTGGCGGCGCGACTGGCTGTCGATGGCTGGCTGCCGCCGGGCTTTCCCTACCTGACCTTCTTCCCGGCTGTCATCGTCACTGCATTCTTCGGCGGCGTCGGCGCAGGAGCGCTCTGCGCCGTGCTGTGCGGGCTGGCGGCCTGGTACTTCTTCATACCGCCCGTCGGCTTCGCGCTGAACGGCCAGGCGGCGCTGGCGCTCGGCTTCTATGTCTTCATCGTCGTGGTCGATATCGGGCTGATCTATCTGATGCACCGCGCGCTCAACCGCCTGAGCGCCGAAAAGGCTGTCTCGGCCGCGCTGGCCGAGCAGCAACGCACGATGTTCGAGGAGTTGCAGCACCGGGTCTCGAACAATCTCGCCTTCATCGCCAGCCTGCTCAACATGTCGCGGCGGCGCATCGCCAGCGATCCCGCCACCGCCCCGGTCGTCATCGACGAAGCAAGGTCGCGCATCGAGATGATGGCGCGCATCCATCGCCGCCTGCATGATCCCAACAGCGTCGATGTGCCGGTCGAACGCTATCTCGAACAGATGTGCAGCGATGTGCTGGGCATTGCCGGCGTGTCGCATGTCACCTGCCAGGTCACCGCGCCTAGCATCACCCTCGATATCCGCAAGCTCACGACGCTGTCGCATTTCGTCACGGAGGTGCTGACGAATTCGGTGAAGCACGCCTTCCCCGCGGGGCGCGCCGGGCGCCTCGCCATCTCGCTCGCGCGCCAGGGCGACGACTATGTGCTGAGCGTCAGCGACGACGGCGTCGGCATGGTCGTCGACAAGGACCGGCTCGAAGGCCACGGCATCGGGATGCGGATCATGAAGTCGCTCGCCTCGCAGCTGCGCGGCGAATGGACTGTGATTTCCGGCAACGGCGTCACCAACCGGCTGGTCTTCCCGGTGCACTGACGCGGTTGCGCGCGGAGAGGCTCAGCCGACCCTCGGCCTGGCTTCGATGACGACGAAGGCCTGGGCCAGCGGCGGGTCGTCGGTCAGCGAGACATGGACGAAGGCCTCGAAGCCCTCCGGCGTCATCTGCTTCAGCCTGTCGGCGGCTCCGCCGGTGAGGCGCATGGTCGGCGGGCCGCCCGGCAGATTCACCACCTCCATGTCCCGCCAGAACACGCCGCCTCGCATGCCGGTGCCGAGCGCCTTGGAGCAGGCCTCCTTGGCGGCGAAGCGACGGGCATAGGACGGAGCCCGGGAGGCGCGTCTGTCGGACTTCGCCCGCTCGCCTTCCGTGAAGACGCGTTGGGTGAAGCGCTCGCCGAAGCGCTCCAGCGATTTTTCGATGCGGCGGATGTCGCAGAGGTCCGAGCCGATGCCGATGATCATGGCGGCGCCTAACCCAGGCCCCGGCCATCGTCCATCGCGCGCCGCATCGTCGCGATCGCCTGCTCCAGCCCGACGAAGATGGCCTCGCCGATCAGGAAATGGCCGATGTTGAATTCGACGAAGGCCTCGACGGCGGCCAGCGCCCGGGCGCTGTCGAAATCGAGCCCATGGCCGGCATGGACCTCGATGCCCAGCGAGGCGGCATAGGCCGCGCCGCGCTCCAGCCGCTTGAATTCGGCATCGGCCTTGGCGGCGTCGCCGTCAGCCAGAGCGTGGCACCAGCTGCCGGTGTGCAGTTCCACGACGGGAGCGCCGAGCGCGGCGGCCATGGCGATCGGCGCCTCGTCCGCCTCGATGAACAGCGAGACCCGGCAGCCTGCCGCCTTCAGCCGGGCGATCTGCGGACGCAGGGCCGCCTGCTGGCCCACGACGTCGAGCCCGCCTTCCGTGGTGCGCTCCTCGCGCTTCTCGGGCACCAGGCAGGCCGCGTGTGGGTTCAGCTTTTCGGCAAGCGCCACCATCTCGTCCGTCGCGGCCATCTCGAAGTTCAGCGGCTTGGTCAGTTCGCTGGCGAGGCGGGCCATGTCGGCGTCGCGGATGTGGCGGCGATCTTCGCGCAGATGCGCGGTGATGCCGTCGGCGCCGGCGGCGATCGCGAGTTGGGCGGCGCGAACGGGATCGGGCGCGCTGCCGCCGCGCGCATTCCGCACGGTCGCGACATGGTCGATATTCACGCCGAGCCTCAGTCGATTCTTCGCCATGACCACCATCCCTTTTGTCGATCCTGCATAGCGAGAGGCCGCCGCAGGCTCAAGGATGGCTGATTGATCGATCGCCATCGCAGCCGCGCTTAGCGAAAATTAAATCCTCCAACCCGCATTTCAGAATTGGTAACCCCAAGTTGAGTTCCAGCTCT
>JBKBRD010000141.1:0-8279 GCA_046292405.1 Allobosea sp.
TTACTATCTGCGCCTGGTCAAGATCATCTATTTCGACGAGGCGAAGCCGGCTTTCGAACAGGGCGACGTCGGCACGCGCGCCGTGCTGCTGGTCTCGGCCATCTTCGTGCTGGCTCTGTCACTGGTTCCGGCGCCGCTGTTCAACTCGGCGGCGGCGGCGGCGAAGTCGCTGTTTTGAGGCGCTGCGCCAGCCCTCGTTCTGAGGAGCGGCGTCGTGGCGTGTCGATGGATGCACAGGGTTCGGCAGCCTCTCGCTTTTCTCTTCGTGACGCGCTTCTGCGGAGCGCCGGTCGCAGCGGGGGTTGAGCGGCATGCTCCCTGACTCCGTCGGCGCCGCAGGTTACCGCCTGATCGTCCGCGACGCCGTCGGCTCGACCATGGACGAGGCGCGCCGCGCGCTGGAGCAGGGCGATCCCGGCAAGCTCTGGATCGTGGCCCGCAGCCAGAATGCCGGGCGCGGTCGCCACGGGCGGCAATGGGGCTCGCCTCCCGGCAACCTCTATTCCAGCCTGCTTCTGGTCGCGCCCTGCGAACCCGTCGTGGCGCCGCAGCTCAGCTTCGTCGCGAGCCTGGCCCTGCACGACGCGGCAACGAAGCTGACCGGCCTGGCGCCGCCGAGGCTCGCGCTGAAATGGCCGAACGACCTGCTGATCGACCGCGCCAAATGCTCGGGACTGCTGCTCGAGGGCGAGAGCCGGGGAGGGGTTTTCAGCGTCATCATCGGGCTCGGCGTCAACATCGCCTCCTGCGCCCAGGGCACGCCCTATCCGGCGAGTTTCCTGCAGGCGCATGCGCCGGCCGTGACGATCGAGGCGGCGCTGGCCGCCCTGACCCAGGCCTGGCTCGCCCGCTTCGCGATCTGGCAGCGACCCGGCGGTTTCGGCCCGACGCGGGACGCCTGGCTTGAGCGTGCGGCTTTCCTCGGCGAGACCATCACCATCCGTCCGCCGGAAGGGGCCGTCAGCGGCGTCTTCATCGGCGTCGACCGGCTCGGCAGGCTGCTGCTGGAGACGCAAACCGGGCCGCGCAGCTTCGACGCTGGCGATCTTTTCTTCGGCGCGCCCGGTTGAGTCGCGCGCGCAACCGGCAATCTCGCCGTCACGGCTATGGAGCCCTGCCTGCGGGCATGTTAGGGCTCCGCCTCAATGCAGGCGCGCCACGCGCCCCGCTTCAGTTTTGACAGGATCAGCAGTGCCACGTTCCCAGGACCAGCTCGTTTTCGTACCCCTCGGCGGCCTCGGCGAGATCGGCATGAACGCCGCCCTCTACGGCTTCGGGCCCGAGGGACGGCGGAAGTGGATACTGGTCGATTGCGGCCTGTCCTTCGCCGGCCCCGAAGTTCCCGGCGTCGATATCGTGCTGCCTGACCTGCGCTACATCATCGAGGAGCGGGCGAACCTTCTGGGCATCGTCATCACCCATGCCCATGAGGACCATATCGGCGCGCTCGCCGCGCTCTGGCCGTCGCTGCGCGCCCCGGTCTACTGCACGCGCTTCGCCGCCGGTTTGCTCGGCACGCGCCGCCTGTCGGAGCCCGGCGCGCCGAAGGTGCCGATGAACATCGTGCCGCAGGGCGGGCGCATCACGCTCGGTCCCTTCGAGATCGAGTTCGTTCCCGTCGCCCACTCGATCCCCGAGTCGAACGCGCTGGCGATCCGCACCCCCGTCGGCCTCGTCGTCCATAGCGGCGACTGGAAGATCGACCCGACGCCGGGCGTTGGCCTGCCGACCGACGAGAAGCGCCTGCGCGAACTCGGCGAGGAGGGCGTGCTCGCCCTGATCTGCGACTCGACCAATGTGATGCGCGACGGCACGAGCCCGAGCGAGAGCGATGTCGCGGCCAAGCTGAGCGAACTCGTGCATTCGGCTCCCGGCCGCGTCGCCGTCACCACCTTCGCCTCGAACGTCGCCCGCCTGCGCGCGGTGGCGGAGGCCGCCATGGCCAATCAGCGCGAGGTCGTGGTCGTCGGCCGCGCCATGGACCGGGTCATCGACGTCGCCCGCGAATGCGGCTATCTAGACGGCATCCCGGCTTTCCGCTCGGCCGATAATTACGGCTACCTTCCCCGCGACAAGGTGGTGGCGCTGCTCACCGGCAGCCAGGGCGAGCCCCGCGCCGCGCTCTCGCGCATCGCCGCCGACGATCATCCCGAGATCGCGCTCTCGCCGGGCGACCGCGTCATCTTCTCCTCGCGCACCATTCCCGGCAATGAGAAGGCCGTCGGCAATATTCTCAACGCGCTGGCGCGCGACAATATCGAGATCATCACCGACAGGACCCATCTCGTGCACGTCTCCGGCCATCCGCGGCGGGAGGAAATGGCGCGACTCTATGGCTGGCTGAAGCCGCAGATCGCAATCCCCGCCCATGGCGAGGATCTGCACCTCAGCGAGCATGAGAAGTTCGCCCGCGGGCTGGGCGTCAAACAGGTGATCCGGCCCGGCAATGGCGACATCGTGCAGATCACTGCGGAGGGCGCGCGCAAGATCGACGAGGCCCCCCACGGCCGGCTCTACCAGGACGGCAACCTGCTGGTGAACGCGCTCGACAAGACCATCCAGGAGCGTCGCAAGCTCTCCGTCGCCGGCATGATCTCCGTCGCGGTCGCCATCGACGAGAAGGGCGGCCTTGCGGGAGATCCGGAGATCGCCGTGCTCGGCCTGCCGGCGCGCACGCGCGACGGCGCCGACTTCGACGAATATGTCGCCGAGGCCGTGACCGAGCTCTTGGACAATATCCCAAAGGCCCGCCGCCGCGATCCCGAAGCGCTGCGCAACGCGCTCGAGCGCGGGCTGCGCAGCGCCGTCAACGAGGAGTGGGGCAAGAAGCCGCTGGTGCATGCGCTGGTGATTGAGGTTTAGGTGCTGGCGAGGGGCGAGTGGCGAATGGTAAGGGCGCGGTGCAAACTGATACTACTCGCCATTCGCTACTCACCCGAGGAGTTCCCATGATCGGTCGCCTCAACCATGTCGCCATCGCCGTGAAGGATCTCGCGGCGTCGACGGCTTTGTACAGGGACACGCTCGGCGCGCGGGTGTCGCAGCCGCTGCCGCAGCCAGAGCATGGCGTCACCGTGGTCTTCGTCGAGCTGCCCAACACCAAGATCGAGCTGCTGGAGCCGCTCGGGGCGGACTCGCCGATCGCGAAGTTTCTCGAACGCAACGCCGATGGCGGCATCCACCACATCTGCTACGAGGTCGACGACATCCTCGCCGCCCGCGAGCGGCTGAAGGCGCAGGGCGCCCGCGTGCTGGGCTCCGGCGAGCCGCGCATCGGCGCGCATGGCAAGCCGGTCCTGTTCCTGCACCCCAAGGATTTCTGCGGCACGCTGGTTGAGCTCGAACAGGCATGAGCGACATCGCTTTCTTCGGCCAGCCCGAAACCGGCTCGCCGCGACCGTTCAGCGCCGCCACGCGCGCAGGCGGGCTGATCTTCGTCTCCGGCCATTCCGCCCCGCATGACCCGGCGCGCGGCGTGTTTCGCGGCGGCAGCCCGGGCGAAGAGGTGCGCAATGCGCTGGGGCGGATCGCCGAGATCCTGGCTGAGGCCGGCAGCGGCCTCGATCGCGTCGTCCAGATGACGATGCTGATCACCGACCCTGCCGACTATGCGGCCTGCAACGCCGAATATGTGAAGCATTTTCCCAAGGGGCTGCCGGCCCGACACACGGCCCGCTTCGGCGTGCCGACCGAGGCGCGGGTCGCGTTTTCCTGCATCGCGCTGGCGGGAAACGGCGCATGACGATCGTCGGCGGCCTGGCCCTGTATTTCGTGATCTGGTGGACGGTGCTGTTCATGGCGCTGCCCTTCGGCGTGCGCAGCCAGGCCGAGGACGGTCCGGTGATCGACGGCACTGAGCCGGGCGCGCCGGTCATGCCGGGCTTGCTGCGCAAGGCCGCCATCACCTCGGTCATCGCCGCGCTGGTGTTCGGCGTCGTCTGGTATGTCTGGGCGACCTTCGATTTGTAGACGGCTCCGGATGCGGCCTCGGCCATGGCGAGAGAGCCGCTGCTGGCAACCATCCCCCTTCTGACACCGTGTGGCGGCCCGGCTGACGCGGCAGGTCGCGGCTGACGCGCCGCGGAGTGCTGCGGAAGCGGCAAAGCCGCGACGCTCGAAGCCCGTCCATTCTCCGCGCATCCGCCTCCCGTCCCGGACGACCGTCGCCGATCGCGCGACGCGTACGCAGCGCATGATCCGCTCTTCGGTATGAGCAGATTTCATGGCGAGCTGACTTTACGTCATTAAACTGTAAAAGCTAATAAACTGTCACAGAGATCATAAAGCACATCCGTTGAGCGGAGTGGGAATGAGTAATCGACCGCCGAACAGCGGTGGATGCTGACCAATTGTGAATTTCGAGCCGTGAAATCGCTGAGCCCGATAGCGCGTCGGTTCGGTCGGGCGGCGCAAAGTGGGAGACGACCCTGAACCACCCCCTCGAGACGGGCCTGTGTCGCAGGCCAAACGAGCGAAAAGCCGGTCTCAGGCCGCAGCGCTTGTCATTTCGCGCGATGGCGCTGTCGTTGCTCCCGGTCATGGGAGCGATGTGCGCCCCGGCCGCGGCGCTGGAGCCGGAGGAACTTCCTTTCGTCAAGGCGAATGGCTCTCGCACCGCATCGCTGGAACAGGCCGCCCAGAGCTGGCGCGACGACCGTGAATTTCAACAGATGAACCGCACTGGCGGGCTGGGGCAGATCAACGCCGAATACGCCTATGCGAGAGGATTTACGGGTCGCGGCGTCAAAGTCGGCGTTTTCGACACCGGCGTTTACGGAAAACACCCGGAATTCGCCGGTTCCGGCAAGCTGACAGGGCTCAAGACGGAGGGGCGCTACGCCTTTTCCTACAAGAACTACTACAAGGCCGGCGACCGGTTTTCCTTCCGGGGCGACGACCCGCTCAACGGCACAGGCCTCGTCGACCCCCAATTTCACGGCACCCATGTCGCCGGGATCGTCGGCGCCAACAGGGATGGCAAGGGGATGCACGGGGTGGCGTTCAACGCCAGCCTGTTCGCCGCGATCACCAGCGACCCCGGTCCCGAGGATGGGGTTGTGGCCGGCAATGACGCCAATGCCTACAGCGCCGGCTTTGCGGCACTCAAGGCCAGCGGCGTCCGCGTCATCAACAACAGCTGGGGGATTGGGTTTCTCGGAACGCTGGGGACCAACCCCTCAGCAAAGGCGAGCCAAACCGATACGATGCAGCAATATTTCTCGGCGCCCAATGATGGGACCATGAATGCTGCGGCCGCAACGGCGAGATCCGGCATTTTATTGGTGAAGACCGCCGGAAACAAATTCGGCTCTCAGCCGGACTCGCTCGGCGCCTTGCCCTATTTCAGGCCTGATCTAGAAAACATGTGGATCACCGCCGCAAATCTGGCAGGCACAAATCTTAATGTGAGCTCTAGTATCTGCGGAGTTGCGAAATACTACTGCATATCAGCGCCTGGAACGGCAATATATAGCGCAAGATACACTGGCGACAAAAGCAATAACGCTCCCGGATATACGCCCGCCACGGGGACGTCCATGTCCGCCCCGATGATAGCGGGATCTCTGGCGCTTCTGATGGAGCGCTTTCCCTATATGACCAATGAGCTGATACGCGACACCTTGCTGACGACGGCGCAGGACCTTGGCGCGTCGGGCGTCGACAAGACCTTCGGCTGGGGGTTGGTCGATCTCGGAAAGGCGATGAAGGGTCCAGGCCAGTTTCTGGGATCCTTTGGCGTGACGCTCCCGGCCGAGGCTGCCGACCTCTGGTCGAACGATATCACAGACGCGACGATCCGCTCCAGAAAGGCCGACGACCTCGCCGAAATCGCGTCACTGAAACAGCAATATCAAAGTAAGAAATGGGCCAATGGCGATCGTGTCGAGGCTCGCGAGCTCTCCCAGCTCGACGATCTGATTCAAACCCACGAGGCCGCTGCCAAAACACGGGCAAGCGATCCCCTGACGGGGAAGACCTATGTCGGCAGTCTGGAGAAGCGTGGCGACGGCACGCTGACCCTGGCGGGGCGCAACAGCTACAGCGGCAGCACCTGGGTTCGCGCGGGGCGCTTGGTTTTGACGGGCTCGCTGACCTCCGACACGACGGTCGATGGCTCCGGGGTCGGCTTGAGCTTTGTCGATCCCAGCGGCAGGGGGCAGGAGGCGGCGAGCCAGCCCGGCGTCTTCGTCGTCGATCCCGGCGGGAAGGCGGCCGACATCAGCGTCCGGAACGGCGGGACGGCGGTGGTCGACGGCCGGGCCGGGGATGTCGAGGCCGGGCCGGGCGGTCTGCTCAAGGGCGTGGGCAATATCGCCTCGCTGGCGGCGCTGTCGGGTTCGGCGATTGCGCCGGGCAACTCAATCGGCACGCTGAGCGTGGCCGGCCCCGTGCGGTTTGCGCCGGGGTCGAGCTATCGGGTCGAGGTTGCGCGGGACGGCCGCAGCGACCGCATCGCAACTTCTGGCGCGGCGCAGCTCGACGGCGGCACGGTCGCGATTGCGCTGGAGAATGCCGCGGCGCCTTTGAGCCTGGCCGAGGCGGAGAGCATTCTCGACCAGCGCTACACCATCCTGACCGCGCAGGGCGGCGTGAAGGGCGCGTTTGCCGAGGCGACGCCGAGCTTCGTCTTCCTCAAGCCCAAATTGGACTACCAGGCCAACGCCGTCGGGCTGCGCATGGAGCGCAACGAGACCAAGATCGAGGCGGTCGCGGCCAACGCCAACCAGCAGGGGGCCGGCGCCGCGGTCGAGACGCTGGGCCCCGGCAACCGGGTTTTCGAGGCCACGGTGACGGCCGACACGCCGGAGACGGCGCGGGCGGCGCTGCAGGCGTTGTCGGGCGAGGTTCACGGCGCGGTGGTCGGCGCCCAGGCGCTCACAGCCTCTTTCGTGCGCGACACGCTGGCGAGCCACGTCCTCGGCAGCGACGCGTCGCGCGGGCCTGGCCGTTCGAATGGGGGCGGCTTCACCGCCGCCTACGCCGCCGCGGGCGGTTCGACGCCGGAGACGGTGGTCATGCCGGGGCGCGGGCCGACGCGTTACGGGCTCTGGGGCCAAAGCTTCGGCGCCTTCGGCCGCACCCGCGCCGATGGCGCGCTGGCCGGCAGCGAGCACCGCTCCGGCGGCCTGATGGTCGGCGTCGACGGCGAGCTCGACAACGGCCTCTGGCTCGGGGCTGCGGCGGGCTACGCCGAAACCCATGTGCAATCCGATGTCCGCCGCTATGGCGCGACGATCGCCAGCCCCTTCGCCGCCGTCTATGGCGGCTACGGCTCGGGTCCGGTCACGCTGCGGCTGGGGCTGCTCTACGCCGACAACGCGACCAAGGGCCGCCGCACCGTCAGCTTCGCCGGCTTTGCCAACCAGCTCACCAGCGAGGCCCATGGCGGCACGGCGCAGGGCTCAGCCGAGCTCAGCTACAAACTGCCGCTCGATCGCGCGTTTGTGGTTCCCGGCCCGGGCGGCGGGACGCTGGCCAGGCTCTCGCCGAGCTTCATCGAGCCCTTCCTCGGCGCCAGCTTCACCCAGATCGCGAGCGAGCGCTTCACCGAACGGGGCGGTCCCGCCGCGCTGACCAGTTTTGCGCGCACCGCCCATCTCGGCGACGTCACGCTCGGCGCCAGGGCCGAGCTGGCGCTCGACCTCAACCAGGCCGCGCCCGTCCTGCTGCGCGGCATGCTCGGCTACCGGCAGACCTTCGGCGACGTCGTGCCGCGCGCGCTGCTCGCCTTCGGCGCCTCGCCGCGCTTCAAAAGCGCCGGCGTTCCCCTCGATCGCCACGCGCTGCTGGGCGAAGCCGGAATCCACCTGCGCCTCGGCGACAACATCACGCTCGCCGCAACCTATTCCATCCATCACGGCCAGCGCACCACAGAGCAAACCGGGAAGGGAACCGTCACCTATCGCTGGTGAAGGCGGGGAGGAGGAGGCGCGCGTCGGTTCGCATTTCGGCATGACGCCTCAATGGACCCCCCTTCCGGCCACGGCGCCCGGCTTGTCATGCGTCGCCAGGCGCTCGACCATCGTGGCCGTGGCCGCGTTCATGCCGACGATCTCGACGGGGATGGCATGGCGCCGAAACTTGAGCACGACGCGATCCAGCGCATGCACAGCCGTGATGTCCCAGAAATGGGCCGCCTGCAGATCGATGACGACCTCTTTCAGACCCTCCTCGCGGAAGTCGAAGGCGGCATGGAACGCTTCCGCCGTGGCGAAAAAGATCTGGCCGGCCACCCGATAGGTGCGGGTCGCCGCCTCGTCGCGCGAAGAGGCGACGCC
>JBKBRD010000142.1:0-8169 GCA_046292405.1 Allobosea sp.
CGCCGGTGAGAGCGCCTCGGCGCCTGGGCGCAGGCTCGCGTCAGACATCGCCCAGCCTCCGGCGCGCATGGGCCTGGATCAGGTTGACCAGCAGAATCAGCGCGAAGGACAGCGCCAGCATCAGCGTTGCGATCACGGCTGCGCCCGCATAGTCGAACTGCTCCAGCTTGATGACGATGAGGAGAGGCGCGATCTCCGAGACCATCGGCACGTTGCCGGCGATGAAGATGACCGATCCGTATTCGCCCACGGCCCGCGCGAAGGCGAGGACGAATCCGGTCAGCAGCGCCGGCACGATCGGCGGCAGGATGACGCTGAACACCGTCCGCAGGCGGCTGGCGCCGAGCAGGACGGCAGCCTCCTCGATGTCGCCCTGCGCCTCTTCCAGGACAGGCTGGACCATCCGCACGACGAAAGGCAGGCCGATGAAGATCAGCGCCACCATCACCCCGAGCGGGGTGTAGGCGATCTGGATGTCGAGCGGCGCCAGCAGGCGGCCGATCCAGCCATTGGGCGCGTAGATCGCGGCAAGCGCAATGCCTGCGACCGCTGTCGGCAGGGCGAAGGGCAGGTCCACGGCCGCATCGACGAAACGACGACCGGGAAAGTCGTAACGCACCAGGACCCAGGCCAGCATCAATCCGAAGGCGGCGTTGACCAGCGCCGCAAACAACGCCCCGAAAAATGACAGCCGCAGGGCCGCGAGCGTCCTGGGCGAGGAGGCTATGGCCCAGATCTCGGCCGGTCCGGCGCTGGCGGCCTTGAGGAACAGCGCCGCCAGCGGGATGAGGACGATGAGGGACAGGGCGCTGAGCGTGACGCCAAGCGACAGGCCGAAGCCCGGCAGGACGCCGCCCCGCCGCCATCGCCTGGTCGTTGCGCTGCCCGACATGGATCAGCGCGCCGGCTTGTAGAGCTGGTCGAATGTGCCGCCGTCGCCGAAATGGGTCGGCTGCGCCTTGGCCCAGCCTCCGAAGGCGGCGTCGATGGTCACCAACTGCACGTTCGGGAAGTTGGCGATAGCGCGGGGATCGGCTGCCTCGGGATTGCGCGGTCGGTAGAAATTCCGGGCGATGATCGCCTGCGCTTTCGGCGTGTAGAGAAATTCGAGATAGGCTTGCGCCTCGGCCCGCGTACCTTTCGCATCGACATTGGCGTCGACGAGCGCGACGGGCGGCTCGGCCAGAATCGAAAGGCTGGGCACCACGATCTCGAACTTGTCGGCGCCGAACTCCTTCAAAGCGAGAAAGGCCTCGTTCTCCCAGGACAGCAAGACGTCGCCGATGCCCCGCTGGGTGAAGGTGGTCGTAGCCCCGCGCGCGCCGGTATCCAGAACCGGGACATTCGCCAGCAGCCTGCCGATGAAGTCGCGGACCTTCGCCTCGTCCTTGTCGAAGGTCTTTTCGGCATAGGCCCAGGCGGCGAGATAGTTCCAGCGGGCGCCGCCCGAGGTCTTGGGGTTGGGCGTGATGACCTTGACGCCAGGCTTGATCAGGTCGCCCCAGTCCGAGATCGCTTTCGGATTGCCCTTGCGGACCAGGAAGACGATCGTCGAGGTGTAGGGCGATGAGTTTTGCGGCAGCCGTGTCTGCCAGTTCTCGGGCAGCTTTTTGGAGCGCTGCGCGACGGCGTCGATATCGCCGGCGAGCGCGAGCGTGAGCACGTCGGCGTTGAGTCCGTCGATCACCGTGCGCGCCTGCGCGCCTGAGCCGCCATGCGACTGGCGGATGGTCCTGATCGGCCTGGGATTGCCTTCGTTCCACTGCGCGAGAAAGGCGGCGTTGATCTCGCGATAAAGCTCGCGGGTCGGATCATAGGAGACATTGAGCAGTTCGGTCTGGGCCCTGGCTCCTGCGACGACGCCAAAGCAGACCGAGAAGGCGCCGAATATCAGTCCCGCCTGGAGCAGGCGTCTGAAAGCGATCCGCGGCATCTTGTTCTCCCTTGTCCGGATTCCCGCAGGAATCGTTCGGTATACAGAACAAAACGTACTTTAATTCAGCGGATGCGACAACCGGCCGAGGGAGAAGCTGATTTCAAACTTTGCGGATTCTGGGGCAGGGCCATCTTTTCGCTGCAAGGCTTGCGATAAGCGGCAAGGGCGGCAAGCAGCGGGGCGCGTCCGCTTGCGACCGGAAGCTCAGATGCCGTCGCCTTGCAGGTTCTCGCCCGCCGACCGTTCGCCGCGTTGCCGCATCGCTTCGGCGGCCCAAGCCCCCGCCGCCATCGCCAGCGGACGCAGCAGCAGATCGGCCAGCGCCAGCGTGGCGGCGGCGAGGATGTCGCCTGTCGTCGCCTGGACGGCAATGCCGATGGAAAGGCTGGCTGCGGCATGGCCTGCGCCCGCGCCGCGGATCTGCGCGCTGTCGGCGCCGCCGATCAGCGGCTTCGTCACTGCGCGGAAAGCGCCCGCCAGTCCGACGATGCGCCGCTGCTGCATCGGGGCATCGGCGGCCTCGACGAACCCGAAGGCCACGGTCTCCAAGCTGACGCGGTCGATCAGGATGAAGCCGCCGAGTTCGGCGCTTTGCGCGAAGGGCAGGGCGCAGAGCGGTTTGTCGAGGGCGATGCTGACCCGTCCGATGTCGTTCATCGCCAGCCGGCTGGCGGGCCGGGGCTCGAAACTGTCCATATCGAGGCTGTGGTCGAGGCCGGTGATCACGGCGTTGGCCGTGGCCGATGCGAGTTTCAGCAGGTAACGCCCGCCGCACAGCATCGCGCTCTCGCCGGTCCAGAGCAGCCGCGCCTGCAGCTCGCGCCGCGCGGGCGAGAGCGCGCTCCGGCCGGCGATGACATCGCCGCGCGACACGTCGAGCTGGTCCGCCAGCGTGACGGTCACGGATTGGCCGGCGACGGCCTCACCGACCTCGCCGGATGGGGCCAGGATGCGCGCGATGCGGCTGCGCCGAGCGGAGGGCCATGCGACAACCTCGTCCCGGACTCGCAGCCGGCCGGAAGCGAGATTGCCGGCATAGCCGCGGAAACCGGGGTCTGGCCGGTTCACCCATTGCACGGGGAGCATCGCGCCGCTGTCGCTCGACGCGGCTTTGGAGACCGAGACGGTTTCGAGATGAGCCAGCAGCGTCGGGCCGGCATGCCAGGGCATCGCCTGCGAAGGCCTGGTGACGTTGTCGCCATCGCGCGCCGAGAGCGGGATGAAGACGATCTGCGCAAATCCAAGCGGGGCCGTCGCCGCGCGATACGCATCGCAGATGCGGGCGAAGGCGGCCTGGTCATAATCCACCAGATCCATCTTGTTGACCGCCACCACGACCTGCCGCACGCCCACAAGCGAGACGATGAAGGAATGCCGCAAGGTCTGCTTCAACAGCCCGAGCCGGGCGTCGATCAGGATGATCGCGAGGTCCGCCGTCGAAGCGCCGGTGGCCATGTTGCGGGTGTATTGCTCGTGGCCGGGCGTGTCGGCGACGATGAAGGAGCGCCGCTGCGTGTCGAAATAGCGGTAGGCCACGTCGATGGTGATGCCCTGCTCGCGCTCGGCGGACAGCCCGTCGACCAGCAGCGCGAAATCGATAGCGGCGCCTTGCGTGCCGAACCGGCGGGAATCGCGCTCGAGCGCGCCGAGCTGGTCGTCGGGAACCGCGCCGGTGTCGAAGAGCAGCCTGCCGATCAGCGTCGACTTGCCGTCGTCGACGGAGCCGCAGGTGATGAAGCGCAGCAGCGAGCGGGGCGCGAGAGCGTCATCATTGGCGGCGCCCGCGCCATGCTCGGCGACGTCTTCCGCCTGCAGGCGGGCGGGGATGGCGCGCATCAGAAGTAGCCCTCCTGCTTCTTCTGCTCCATCGAACCGCCGCCATCATGGTCGATGATCCGGCCTTGCCGCTCCGAGCTGTTGGAAGCGCGCATTTCGGCGATAATCTCTTCGAGAGTCCCCGCCTGGCTCTCGATGGCGCCGGTCAGCGGGTAGCAACCCAGCGTGCGAAACCGCACCATGCGCTGCTCGACGCGCTCGCCGGGCAGCAAGGGCATGCGCTCGTCGTCCCGCATGATCCAGGCGTCGCCGCGGCGCACGACCGGGCGCGGAGCGGCGAAGTAGAGCGGCACGACGGGGATGTTTTCGTGCGCGACATAGTCCCAGACGTCGCGCTCGGTCCAGTTCGACAGGGGGAAGACGCGGAAGCTCTCGCCCTTGCGCTTGGCGGTGTTGAACAGCGACCACGGTTCCGGCCGCTGGTTTTTCGGATCCCAGCGATGGTCGGCGCTGCGCAGCGAGAAGACGCGCTCCTTGGCGCGGCTCTTCTCCTCGTCGCGGCGCGCGCCGCCGAAGGCGGCGTCGAACCCGTGGAGATCGAGCGCCTGTTTCAACCCTTGCGTCTTCATCACATCGGTATGGATGCGCGAGCCGGAGCGGACCGGGTCGATGCCGGCGGCAACGCCCTCCTGATTGACGTGGACGATCAGCTCCAGGCCGAGATCGCGCATGGTCCGGTCGCGGAAGGCGATCATTTCGCGAAACTTCCAGGTGGTGTCGACATGCAGCAGCGGGAAGGGCGGGCGACCGGGGCGGAAGGCCTTCATCGCCAGATGCAGCAGGACGGCCGAATCCTTGCCGATCGAATAGAGCAGCACCGGGCGCTCGCAGGTCGCGACCACCTCGCGCAGGATGAAGATCGCCTCGGCTTCGAGCCGCTGCAAATGGCCTGAGACGCTCATGACGCAGTCGCGCCGCCAGCGGCCCGGCTCAGCCTGCCATCCGGCCCGAGATGCAGGCCGCATTCCCTGGCCGCATCGCGCTCCCACCACCAGCGGCCGGCGCGCTCTGGCTCGCCCGGCGCGATGGCGCGCGTGCACGGCGCGCAGCCGATCGAGGCAAAGCCGCGCGCATGCAATGGGTTGAGCGGCACGCCGTTGGCGCGCGCCGCGCCGAGCGCATCGTCGCGCGACCAATCGTGCAGTGGGTTGACCTTGACGAGGTTCCGCTCAGGATCGGGCTGAAACAGCGCGACCGTGGCGCGCGCCTGCGACTGGGCCGCCCGCAACCCGGTCAGCCAGCCCGCGGCGCCGGCAAGCGCCCGTTCCAGCGGCGCGAGCTTGCGCACGGCGCAGCACTGCCGCCGCCGGTCCGGAGAGGTCTTGAAGCCGTTGACGCCATCGCTGCGGACAAGCGCTTCCACCGCCGCATGGTCCGGGTGGAAGCCCGCGATCGACACGCCATAGCGCGCCTCGGTCTCGGCCCAGAGGTCGTAGACTTCCGGGAAAAGCCGCCCGGTATCCAGAGTGGCGAAGGCGATCCCGCCGGTGAGGCCAGACTGCGCGATGCAGTGGGTGAGCACTTGATCCTCGAGCCCGAAACTCGTGGTGAATACGATCCTGCCAGCGATGTCGCCGCGCGCCCTGTGCAGGCGGCGAACCACGATCTCGATCGCGCCTGGCGCATCGCTGTCTTGCGCAGTCGGGTCGGGCATGCCGAGGAGGCCGGTGGTCACGGAACTTCATCCTGCGTCTAAACTGGCGCCGCCCGCACGATGCTTGCGAGGAACAGCAGATCATCCTGTTCTTTTTAAAGAACTAGCGTGCTTGAAGTTGAATAGCGCGGGCCTCTGGGTCAAGAGCGTGGTTTTTCGAATTTTCGCCGAAGAACAGCAGGATTTTGCCCGGATCAGGCAGAGCGCGCGGCGATCCTGACGCTGCGGGAGGCCCCCGCTGATCACGCTCGGCAGTCCGGGCGGCCGGAAGCGCGATCACGATCGGCGCGCTGTTCAGCCACGGGTCGGCGTCGGCGATTCTCGCCTGCAACACGCCGCTGGCGCAGGACGAGCTAGCGCAAGGCGATCGTCACAAGCCTGTCGCCCGAACAGGACAGTGCGAAGGTGGGGTTCGCGTCGCCGCAGACCGGCTCAGTGCAGACCGGCTCAGTCCAGAGTGACGCTGCCGCGCAGAGCGACAGGGGTCAGCGCGGCCAGGCGCGGTCCGGTCGTCTTGGGCGGCGCGATGAAGGCTCGGATCGACTTCCTGGGCAGGTTGAGGTCGAGCGGGCGGCTGGGCGGCAGCGGCGCCTGGCTGACGACGGGCGACGCTGTCGCTATCGCCAGCACGGCGGCCGGAGCCGGGGCCTCGGCGGCGAAAGCCAGCCGGATCGGTTCGAAGGACATCGGCAGGCTGGAGGCAGCGGTGGCCAGCGGCGCCGGCGTCGCGACCTCAGCGATCTGGTAGCTCGGCTCCTCGATGCGCCGCCCGGGACGTTCGCCCTTGACGTAGAACGCGTTCCCGCCGGCCACCGTCACATAGTGCATGTTGGGGTAGGAAAAGCGCATGCCGGCCATATGGAAGTGCTTGGCCGAACCGACCGCGTCGCTGCGGCGGCCGTTCAGGATGTCTTCGGCGACGGCTGCGACCTTCGGCAGGTCGCGCTCGGCCATCGGACGCGTCAGAACGCCGGACGCGAACTGGCGGGGCGCGCCGACCACGCCGCAGATCGTATCGGGATAACGCTGCGACTCGACGCGGTTCATCACCACGGTGCCGACGCCGAGCAAACCCGATTCGCTCGACCGATTCGATTCGAAATACATCGCCCGCACCAGGCAGTCCTTCTCGCGCGGATCGGCCTTGGCCAGCGCGACGGCGCGCTTGCGAGCCTCGGACGGAGATTTCGCCGCGGAAGGCGCGGTGGACGCCGTCTCGACCGGGGCCAGGCTGCAGGCGCCGAGCGCCGGCGCGGCCAGGGAAATCAGAAGCGGGATCGCCTTGCGGCTGGAGCGGCTCATGCTCATGCGACGGGGAGGGTTCGCAGCGATCATGGTCCGCTTCATGCGGCAATCTCCTGTTTGCGGGAACCAGCCCGCCTTCGAGGCGAACCGTCGTCGTCGGCAGGCAATCCCGAAACTCTTACCAGAAAGTTAATTTGAGATGAAAGAGGCAAAACGCTCGGACCCGTTCAACCTCATTCCCGGTCACTGCCGCAGCGCCAGCATCACCGGCACATGGTCCGACGGCTTGTCCCAGCCACGCACATGTTTCGAGATGGTGACGCCCTCCAGCCGGTCCGCAGCCTGCGGCGAGAGCAGCAGGTGGTCGATCCGGATGCCGTTGTTACGGTGCCAGGCGCCGGCCTGATAATCCCAGAAGGTGTAGAGGCCGGCCGCGTCCGTCGTCGCGCGCAGCGCTTCGGTCAGTCCGATGTTCAGCAATTCCTGGAAGGCGGCGCGCGTCTGCGGCAGAAACAGCGCATCCTGCGCCCAGGCGGCGGGATCGCGCGCGTCGCGGCTGTCGGGGATGACGTTGTAATCGCCCGCCAGCACGAGCGGTTCCTCATGCAGCATCAGATCTTGCGCGTGGATCTTGAGCCGGCGCATGAAGCCGAGCTTGTACGGGTATTTGTCGGTGTTCACGGGGTTGCCGTTGGGCAGGTAGATCGACGCGAGACGCACGACGCCCTGGCCCAGCGGCAACACGCCCTCGATATAGCGCGACTG
Organism: Allobosea sp.; assembly: GCA_046292405.1. Lineage (GTDB taxonomy): Bacteria > Pseudomonadota > Alphaproteobacteria > Rhizobiales > Beijerinckiaceae > Allobosea. The sequence continues at coordinate 7,437 of JBKBRD010000142.1, forward strand.
TTCGTCTCCGGCGTCGCCCGGCAGGCCGCGCCTGACATCCTCCAGCGGGCGCCGGCTGATGATGGCGACGCCGTTGAAGGTCTTCTGGCCATGGGTCGCGACCTGCCAGCCCGCGGCCTCGACCTCGGCGCGCGGAAAATCCGCATCGGTGCATTTCAGCTCCTGCAGGCAGAGCGCGTCCGGCTCGGCCTCCTTGAGGAAATCGATGAGATGGCCGAGTCGCTGGCGGACGGAATTGACGTTCCAGGTGGCGATGCGCAACGGGTGGCTCCGGATCAGAAGAGCTTCAGGATAAACGGCACGAGAGCGGCCGTGACAAGCCCGTTCAGCCCCATGGCGATACCCGCGAAGGCCCCGGCGACCGGGTTGACCTGGAAAGCCCTGGCGGTGCCGATGCCATGGGCGGCGAGCCCTGCCGCGAAGCCCTGGGCGCGCCAGTCAGTGAACCGGCAGAGCGCCATCAGCGGCGTCACCATCACCGCGCCGAGAATGCCGGTGGCGATGACCAGAGTCGCGGTCAGCGAGGGTTCGCCGCCGATCTCGCGCGCCACGCCCATGGCGATCGCCGCCGTCACCGATTTCGGGGCCAACGCCGCCAGCACCGGATAGGGCGCGCCGAGCGCGGCGGCGATGCCGACTGCGCTGACCACCGCCGTCACAGCCCCGGCCAGCAGCGCGGCGAGGATCGGCAGCGCGGCCTTGCGCACCAGCGGCCAGTGCCGATGCAGCGGCA
>JBKBRD010000143.1:0-8157 GCA_046292405.1 Allobosea sp.
CGCCGCCCGGGGCGTCGCCCCCTCGCCGAACGGGCCGCCGACGCCGGGCACGTAGCGCTCGCCGCTGGGCGGCGGCAGCGCCGGAAATTGCGAGCCCGAGGGCGGCGGCAGCACCGGGTTCTGCGAGCCTGACGGCGGCGGCAGGCCGAGGCCGCGCGTCTCCTGCGCCTGCGCCGCGCCGACAAGCGCGCAGACGAGAACGAGAGCCGCAGCCGGGGCTTGCGCGCGCATCAAACCGGCAGGCGCTACTTGGCGTCCGCCAGCAGGCGCATGCGGACGATTTTGTCGGGGTTGGTCACCTGGCCGTTGGCGGAGGCTGCGCCCTTCTTGATCTTGCGCACGGCGTCCATGCCCGAGACGACTTCGCCGAACAGCGTGTACTGGCCGGTCAGCGAGCCGCAGCCCTCGAAGCAGATGAAGAACTGCGAATTGGCCGAATCGGGCGAGGCCGAGCGGGCCATGCCGACCGAGCCGACCTTGTAGGGCGTCGGCGAGAATTCGGCCGGGAGGTTGGGCAGGTCGGATTTGCCGGTGCCGGTGCCGGTCGGGTCGCCGGTCTGGGCCATGAAGCCGTCGATCACGCGGTGGAAGACGATGCCGTCATAGAAGCCCTTCTTGGTCAGCGCCTTGATCTGCGCGACATGCTTGGGGGCGAGGTCGGGCCGCAGCCTGATCGTCACCGCTCCATCCTTCGTCTCCAGCACCACCGTGTTGTTGGGGTCGGGCGCCTGCGCCTGGGCGAAGCCCAGCGAAGCGAGGATGGCGAGGGCGGCAAGCGAGCTGCGCAGCATGGTCGATGATCTCCGTTCTGCCGGCGGGACCGGCCTTTCCGGAGCATCGCCTAACCCCATCCTTTGGCCGGAACAAGGCGCAGCATGAAGGCAGGAGATGGTTTGTTGCACCGCACAAGTCAAAGCAAGAATATTTTTGCGGAAAATGCGGGCTTCAGCTGCCTAAAGTGGTGACAAGCGCGTAACGATCCGCTAATCACTCGGTCGCTGGGCGCGCTTTGCCAGGTCAATGCGCTGCGGACCAGGTCTCGGGAGGAACAAACGCCCGCTCGGTAGGCGAGTCGCGCACACAAGATGCGTGCCCCTGCTGCGGTAAAAACAGACTGGGAAAGGCAAGGCCGACGCCTTGCCTTTTTTCTTTTGGCCCGAGCCCTTGCGTGCCCATTCCGATATCGCCGAAACACGGGCCGCCGCCACGCGCCAGCTTCCGGAAACTCGACCCAGCTCTGGCCGCTCGTCCCCTTCATGCTCATGCGCCGATGCAAGGCATTGGCGGTCGCAATGCCGTCGCATAGGTGGTGATCGCCATCCGCGCCAGGGAGCCATCCGTGAGTCCGTCGCAACCCGCTTTCCGCTTCGATCTTCGGCCGATGACGCAGGACGATTGTCCGGCGGGGCTCGCGCTCTCGCGCAGCGTCGGCTGGCCGCACCGTCTGGAGGACTGGCGGTTCGCGCTCTCGGTCGGCGCGGGCCTTGTCGCCATCGCGGATGGGCGCATGGTCGGCGCGGCCATGTGGTGGATCTACGAGGGCCAGGCCCGGCTCGGCATGGTCATCGTCGACCCCACCATCCAACGGGCCGGCATCGGCCGGGCGCTCATGCAGGGCGCCCTCGACCGGATCGGCGCGCCAAGCGTGGTGCTCAACGCCACAGAGGCGGGCGAGACGCTGTACCGCCAGCTCGGCTTCGCCAGCGTCGGCGCCATCGTGCAGCATCAGGGGATGTCCTCCTCGACGCCGCCGGCTGCGCTGCGCGCGGGCGAACGAATCCGCCCGCTGGGGCGCGATGACGGCACGCGTCTCGTCGAGATCGACGCGCTGGCGACCGGCGCGCGGCGCGCGGCGGTGATTTCGGCCCTGATTGCCCATGGCGACGCCGTTTTGCTCGACGATGGCGGCGAAACAATCGGCTTCGCCTTCTGCCGCCGCTCGGGCCGCGGCCATGTCGTGGGCCCGGTGGTCGCCCGCGACGCCGAGGCGGCCAAGGCGCTGATCGCGCACTGGATCGGCTTGAACGCCGGCATGTTCGTCCGCGTCGACGTCACCGCCCAGTCCGAGCTGTCCGACTGGCTGGGCGATCTCGGCCTCGCCCGGGTCAGTTCGGTTCTCACCATGGTCAAAGGCGAGCCGCTGGCCACGCCCGCCGGCTTCCATCTCTTCGCCGTCGCCAACCAGGCGCTCGGCTGATGGCGCGGGACACGCTCCTGCAGCAGAGTCGGGAGAACTGCGTCAGCGCGAGGATGAGTGCGCTCTATGCACCGCGCGCGATGAGCCTGACCCCTGGCGCCTCTTGCGGCGCATGACGCAATCGGCCCATCCTCCGCCTCTCAGACATTGAAGGACGGCTGGACAATAATGGCGCGCAGACCTCGCATCCTGGTGATCAATCCCAATTCCAACGAGGCGGTGACGGAAGGGCTGCGCGAGGCCGTGCGCCCGCTCTGCTTCGCCGATGGACCGGAAATCCTCTGCGAGACGCTGAAGCAGGGGCCGCTCGGCATCGAGAGCCAGGAGCATATCGAAAGCGTGACCCTGCCCTTGCGCCGGCGCATCGAATCCGCCGGCGACGTCGATGCCTTCATCATCGCCTGCTATTCCGACCCCGGCCTGTTCGTGGCGCGCGAAGGCACGGACCGGCCCGTCTTCGGCATCGCGGAAAGCGGCGTGCTGACCGCCCTCACCCGCGCCGACCGCTTCGGCGTGATCGCGATCAAATCGCGCTCGATTCCGCGCCATATCCGCTATCTCCGCCAGATGGGGCTGATGGACCGGCTGGCGGGCGAGCGCCCGCTCGAAATGTCGGTGGCGGAGACGGCGTCCGGCGAGAATACATTGGCGCGGATGATCGCGATCGGCCGCGAGCTCAAGGAAATCGACGGCGCGGGCGCGATCGTGATGGGCTGCGCCGGCATGGCGCGCCACCGCAAGCCGCTCGAGCAGGCGCTCGGCATCCCGGTGATCGACCCGACCCAGGCCGCGGTGACGATGGCGCTGGGCGTCGTCTGCGTCGGCGCATAAGGCTGCGCCGGCGCCGGTCAGACCTGGATCAGGCGCTGGACCTGGCCGGGATCGAGATCGGCCATCGCGCCCGACAGCACCACCTCGCCGCGATCCATCACATGCATGGTGTCGGCGAGGTCGCGCGCGAAATCAAAGTACTGCTCGACCAGCACGATCGCCATGTCGCCCTTCGAGCGCAGATAGTCGATGGCGCGGCCGATATCCTTGATGATCGAGGGCTGGATCCCCTCCGTCGGCTCGTCGAGCACCAGAAGCCGCGGCCGCGTGACGAGCGCGCGCGCAATGGCGAGCTGCTGCTGCTGCCCGCCCGACAGGTCGCCGCCGCGCCGGCCCAGCATGGACTGCAGCACGGGGAAGAGGTCGAAGAGCTCGGCGGGCACGTAACGGTCGCGGCGCTTCAACGGCGCGAAACCGGTCTCCAGGTTCTCCTTCACCGTCAGCAGCGGAAACACCTCGCGCCCCTGCGGCACATAGGCGATGCCGGCCCGCGCCCGGTCTTCGCTGCGCAGGTTCGACAGATCGGCGCCGTCGAAGCCGATGCGGCCGCCCGAGATCGGCTGGTGGCCGACGATGGCGCGCATCAGCGAGGTCTTGCCGACGCCGTTGCGCCCCATGACGCAGGTGACCTTGCCGATCTCGGCGGCGAGCGAGACCTTCCGCAGCGCCTGCGCCGCGCCGTAATGCAGATCGATGGCGTCGACTGTCAGCATGGGCATAACTCGCGAATGGCGAATGGCGAGTGGCGAATGGTTCGCCGCCCAGATGCGGTCACGGTGGCTATCGACCCCATTCGCCACTCGCCTCTCGCCACTCGCGCACCACTCGCCATCCTCACCGCCCCAGATACACTTCGACGACGCGCTCATTGGCGCTGACCTGGTCGAGCGGCCCCTCGGCCAGCACCGAGCCCTCGTGCAGCACCGTGACCTTGACGCCGAGCTCGCGGATGAAGCCCATGTCGTGCTCGACCACGATGACCGAATGGTCCTTCGCGATCTCCTTCAGCAGCACGGCGGTCTCGGCCGTCTCGCCATCGGTCATGCCGGCGGCGGGCTCGTCGACCAGGAGCAGCTTCGGATCCTGCGCCAGCAGCATGCCGATCTCCAGCCATTGCTTCTGGCCATGCGAGAGCGAGCCGGCCAGCCTCTCGCGCGCGTCGCCGAGCTTGATGATGCCGAGGATGTCGTCGATGCGCCTGGCGTCGGCAGCGGCGGTCTTCCAGAACAAGGTTTTGCCGACGCTGCGATTGGCCTTCAGCGCCAGCAGGATATTGTCCTCGATGCTGTGGAAATCGAACACCGTCGGCTTCTGGAATTTGCGGCCGATGCCGAGATTGGCGATGGCGGCTTCGTCGAGTTTCGTCAGATCGATCGAACCGGCGAACATCACCGTGCCGACATCGGGCTTGGTCTTGCCGGTGATGATGTCCATCATCGTCGTCTTGCCGGCCCCGTTGGGCCCGATGATCGCCCGCATCTCGCCGGGCTCGATCGCCAGCGACAGTCCGCGAATGGCCTTGAACCCGTCGAAGGAGACGCTGACCCCGTCGAGATAGAGCAGCGCCGAGGTGAGCTGCTGGCTGGCTGGGGCGCCGCTGGCGATCGCAGTGTTCATCGGGTCACTCCGCAGGCGCCGGGGCCGGTCGAGGGCTGGGTTTCCAGCGCTTGCCGGACCAGTCCTGCAGCGTGCCGAGAATGCCCTTGGGCATGAACAGCGTCACGAAGACGAAGAGACCGCCGAGCGCGAACAGCCAGTAGGGCGCCATGAAGCCGGAGGTGAAGACCGTCTTGGCGTAGTTGACGACGACGGCGCCGAGCGCGGCGCCCACCAGCGTTCCGCGTCCGCCGATGGCGACCCAGATCACCGTCTCGATCGAATTGGCCGGGGCGAATTCGCTGGGGTTGATGATGCCGACCTGGGGCACGTAGAGCGCGCCCGCCACGCCCGCCATGCAGGCCGAGACGGTGAAGACGAAGAGCTTGAAGCGATCGACCCTGTAGCCGAGGAAGCGCGTGCGCGACTCCGCGTCGCGGATCGCGATCACCACCTTGCCGAGCTTCGAGACGACGATGCCGCGCGCGATCAGGAAGCCCGCCATCAGCATCAGGCAGGTGATGGCGAAGAGCGCGGCGCGGGTCGTCTGCGCCTGCACGTTGAAGCCGAGAATATCCTTGAAATCGGTCAGCCCATTATTGCCGCCGAAGCCCATGTCGTTGCGGAAAAACGCCAGCAGCAGCGCATAGGTCAACGCCTGCGTGATGATCGACAGATAGACGCCGGTGACCCGCGAGCGAAAGGCGAACCAGCCGAAGACGAAGGCCAGCAGCCCGGGGACCAGCAGCACCATGAGCATGGCGAAGCCGAAGGAATCGAAGCCGTACCAATACCAGGGCAGCTCGTTCCAGTTCAGGAAGACCATGAAATCCGGCAGCACCGGATTGCCATAGACCCCGCGCGAACCGATCTGCCGCATCAGATACATGCCCATGGCGTAGCCGCCGAGCGCGAAGAAGGCGCCGTGGCCGAGCGAGAGAATGCCGCAATAGCCCCAGACCAGATCCAGCGAAATCGCCAGCAGCGCGAAGCAGAGATACTTGCCCCAAAGCGACATGGTCGAGGTCGGGACATGCAGGGCCGATCCGACCGGGACGAGCAGGTTGGAGAGCGGCACCAGCAGCATGACGAGCGCGACGATCGCCAGAAAGATCGCGCCGCGCCGATCCATGTTCTGCAGCAGGAAACGCGCGATCATGCTTCCACCGCCCTGCCCTTGAGCGCGAACAGGCCGCGCGGGCGCTTCTGGATGAACAGGATGATGAAGACCAGCAGCGCGATCTTGCCCAGCACCGCGCCCGCGTAAGGCTCCAGGAATTTGTTGGCGATGCCCAGCGTCATCGCCCCCACGAGCGTGCCCCAGAGATTGCCGACGCCGCCGAAAACCACGACCATGAAGCTGTCGATGATGTAGCTCTGGCCGAGATTGGGGCTGACATTGTCGATCTGCGACAGCGCTACGCCCGCCAGCCCCGCCACGCCGGAGCCCAGCCCGAAGGTCAGCGCGTCGACGCGGCCGGTGCGGATGCCCATCGCCGAGGCCATGCGGCGGTTCTGCGTCACCGCGCGCATCTGCAGCCCGATCGGCGTCAGCTTCAGGATCGCCAGCAGGGCGGCAAAGACGAGCGCCGCGAAGACGATGATCCAGAGCCGGTTCCAGGTGATGGCGAGCCCGCCGATCTCGACCGCGCCGGACATGAAGGCGGGCGCGCCGACCTCGCGATTGGTCGGGCCAAACGCGGTGCGCACCGCCTGTTGCAGGATCAGGCTGATGCCCCAGGTCGCCAGCAGCGTTTCCAGCGGCCGGCCGTAAAGAAACCGGATGACGCCGCGCTCGATCGCGACGCCGACGAGCCCTGCGACGAGGAAGGCGAGCGGCAAGGCGAAGGCGAGCGACCAGTCGAACAGCGCCGGAGCCGAGGTGCGGATCACCTCCTGCACGATGAAGGTGGTGTAGGCGCCCAGCATCACCATTTCGCCATGGGCCATGTTGATCACGCCCATGACGCCGAAAGTGATGGCGAGCCCGATCGCCGCCAGCAGCAGCACCGAGCCGAGCGACAGCCCGTACCAGAAGTTCTGCGCCGCCCGCCACAGCGCCAGCTTGCCCTCGATCTCGGCGATCGCGCGCGCCTGCGCCTCCTTGAGCTGCGAAGGCGCATCCGCCGGCAAAGCGCGCAGCGTCGCCAGCGCCGCCTGGTCGCCGCGCTCGCGCAGCGCCTCCATCGCCGCGAGCCGGTCGAGCGGCGCGATGTCGGGCTTGACCATCAGGATGGCGGCCTGCGCCTGCCGCAGCGCCGCCCGCGCCTTGGCGTCGGTCTCCTTGGCCAGCGCCGCCTCGACCACCGGCAGCAGCGAGGCGTCGCGGGATTTGAACACGGCGTCGGCGGCGGCGACGCGGCTCGCAGGATTGGGATTGAGCAGGCCCAGCCCGCCGAGCGCGGCCTGGGTGACGCGGCGCAGATTGTTGTTGAGGCGCACGGGCTGGAGGCCTGCCGGCTCGGCCTGGAGCCTTTCGCCGGTCCTGGCGTCCGTCAGCGCGCCGTCCTTGCCCTTGACCACGACGGCGCCACCGCCGACGAGAAGCCTGCCATCCGCCAGCGCCTCGATCACCGGCCCCGCCTGCGGATGGGCGGTGGCGATGAGGCTGTCGACCGCCTTGGCGGTCTCGGAAAAGCTGTCGGCGTTGAAGCGCGCGAAGATCTCGTCGGCCGCCTGGGCATGGGCCGCCGATGGCGCGAAGCCGATAGCGAGCGCAATCAGGAGGGCGCGCAGAAGGCGGGGCAGCGGATGCATCGGTTCGTCTTCACCTGCAGCACGGAAGAAGATGGGCACGGAAACATGCCGTGACCAATGGATCTGGCTTACGCGAGCCCTCATCCTGAGGAGCGCCGAAGGCGCGTCTCGAAGGATGTTCCAGCTCGCTGCGAAAGCGCAGTCTGGACCATCCTTCGAGACGCTGCTGCGCAGCTCCTCAGGATGAGGGCTTCGAGATGCTGCTGCGCAGATCCTCAGGATGAGGGCTTGGGTTTGCAGCGGACCCCGAAGAGTGACCCCGCTCCCATGCGGGAGCGGGGTCGAGCTTGTCACGCTCGGCTCAGGCGCCGCCGCACTTGCCGGTCTTGGTGTTGAAGTTGCCGCACTTCTTCTCGACCCAGTCGCCGATCAGATCCTTCGAACCGTCCAGATGCTTCGACCAGGCGTCGCCGGGCACGAGATCGGTCTTCGAAACCACGTCGAACTGGCCGTCCGCCTTGATCTCGCCGATCAGCACCGGCTTGGTGATGTGGTGGTTGGGGAGCATCTTCGAAACGCCTCCGGTCAGGTTGGGCGCCTCGATGCCTGGCAGCGCCTCGATGACCTTGTCGGGATCGAAGCTCTTGGCCTTCTCGACCGCCTTCACCCACATGGCGAAGCCGATGACATGGGCCTCCATCGGATCGTTGGTGACGGCCTTGTCGTTCTTCTTGAAAGCCTTCCACTGCTTGATGAAGGCTTCGTTCGCGGGCGTCTTGACCGACTGGAAGTAGTTCCAGGCGGCGAGATGGCCGACCAGCGGCTTGGTGTCGATG
>JBKBRD010000144.1:0-7922 GCA_046292405.1 Allobosea sp.
GGCGGCAGGCTCAGCGTCTTCGCCAACAACATCATCCGCAACGCCCAGCGCGGCTTCGCGCCGAAAGGCAAGGAGCTTGTCGGCGGCATGGGCGTGCATGTCGAGGCGGAAGCCGCGGTGACCGGCAACGTCATCGAATCCGCCAGCGATATAGGGATTTCGCTCGGCTGGTCCTGGGGCATGCGCAATTTGGTCTGCACCGGCAACATGGTGCGCAAGACCGGGATCGGCATCTCGGTGTCGCTGGTCCCGAAGGAGCGCAACGCGCTGATCGCCAACAACCTGATCAGCGAAGCCGCGCGCGGCGCGGTGGTCGGCACCGAATTCGGCAAGGCGGTGACGGGCGACCTGACGCAGGGCCCGGACAAGAGGGCTACAGGAGTCAGGGTCGAGGGCAATGCGGTGTCGTAGCGGGCGCCATCAGCAGCTCAGTACGCGCATGCTTGGACGTCTATACGGGACCCCGCTCATGCTGACGATCCGCGCCCGGCCGTCGCCCCTTCGCGGCTTTCGGAAAGGGGCGCCATGCGGCCGCGCTGAACTCCGGCGACTGTCGCTCTTACGCCTGCGCGGCGATCCGCGCCGCGCCGTTTCCTTTCAAGGGCGGCGATTTCGCCGAGACCGACCTTGTTCTCGCCTGAGAGAATTCGTTTCGAATCGAACGCCGGTCAAACGCCGGCCGCCCTCACCCGTCCGACCTCGATGCCGTTCCAGTTCTTCAGCACGGTTTCGCAAAGCGGCGCGAAGCCAGCGGTCTCCGCTTCGCTCATCGGCAGGAAACGGGCGATCAGCGCAGCCATGACCACCTCCGCCGCACGGCCGGCGCCATCGTCGCATTTCAGCGCGACGCCGTAGCCGAGCTCCGGCAGCGCGCCGCAATAGACGCCCTCCGCCCCGGTCTTGATGAACAGCCGCTCGCGCAGCAACTCCATGGCGCGCGTATCGAAGCGGCCGGTCCCCGCGACCATGAAGGGGTGGGAAGCGGCCGCCTTGCGGATGCGGGCCGCCGCCTTGGCGCGCTCGGGTCCGAAGCCATGGCCGGTTCCGATGCGGGCGAAGCCGAGCGCCAGCGCCTTCAGCGGCACGGCGTAGCTCGGGATCGAGCAGCCATCGGTGCCCGCCTGAGCGGGATCGTGCCGCGCGCCTGTGACCGATTCGAGCGCGTCGCGCACCGCCTGCTGCACTTTGTGGCCGGGTTTCACATAGCCGGCCGGGTCTTCGTCGAGCGAGCAGGACAGACAGACGAAGCCGGCATGCTTGCCGGAGCAATTGTTGTTCAGCGCAGTCGGCTCCGCGCCGGAACGGGCGAGCGCACGCGCGGCCGCCTCATTGCTCGGCCAATGCGCGCCGCATTCGAGACAGCCTGTGTCGCGGCCGGCCTTGCGCAGCATCGCCAGCGAGGTTTCGGCATGAAGCGGCTCGCCCGAATGCGAGGAGACGGCGAGCGCGATCTCGGCCTCGCTCAGCCCGAAGCGATCCGCCGCCCCGCTCTCGAGCAGCGGCAAAGCCTGGATCGACTTGACGGCCGAACGCGGGAACACCGGGCGCTCGACATCGCCCAACGCCATCACCACGCCGCCTTCGGCGTCGACCACGATGGCCGCGCCGCGATGGCGCGATTCGACCAGCGGTCCGCGGGTCACTTCTGCGAGAATGGGATTGTCCAAGGCGCTCTCCACGGCCAGATAAGCTAGCAAGCGCCTTGTGGCTTTTGAGGCTCGACCTGTCAAAAGCCTTGGCGCAAGATGAGGACGACCCGCGAAGCAGTGCGACCAAGTCCGCCTGCGCCGCCAAAACCCCAAGAGCAGCCGATGACGTCCGACTACGAAGCCGAATACAATAATCGCGCCCGCGTGCCGGAGCATCCGGAGATCATCGCTGGCTGGCAGCGCGATGCGGTCGCCTATCGCGCCGAGGCGGTGGCGGAATTCGGCATCTCCTATGGCGACAGTGCGCGGCAGCGCTACGACCTGTTCAAGCCGGAGACGGCGAAGGGCGACGCCATCGTGCTCTTCATCCATGGCGGTTACTGGCAGGCGCTCGATCCCAGCTTCTTTTCGCATCTCGCCCGCGGCGTGAACGGTCTGGGCGTGCCGATGGCCGTCGCCGGCTATGATCTGTGCCCGGACGTCTCCGTTGGCGCGATCGTCGACCAGATACGCCGGGCCGCGGCGGCGCTCTGGCGCCAGTACAGCCTGCCGATCGTCGCCGCCGGTCATTCGGCGGGCGGACACCTCGCCGCCTGCCTGCTCGCCACCGACTGGAAGGCCGTGTCAGCCGACCTCCCCGACACCGTGGTGCGCGCCGCCTATGGGATTTCGGGGCTCTACAACCTGAAACCCCTGACGGAAACCAGCATCAACACCGCTTTAGGCCTGAGCTTCGAGGAGGCCGAGCGGCAAAGCCCGCTGTTCTGGCCGGCGCCGGCGCGGCTGGCGCTGGACGCCGTGGTCGGCGGCGCCGAGAGCGAGGAATACCTCAAGCAGAGCCGCCGGATCGTCGATGTCTGGGGCCTCGGCGGCGCCCAGACGCGCTATGAGGAGATTGCCGGCGCCAATCATTTCACCGTCATCGCCGGGCTCGCCGATCCAGCCAGCGGCATGAGTCGCAGGATCGCGCAGCTCGCCGGCGCTTGATTTCGAGCGGTCGGAGGCTCTATCGAGGGCCACGGATCATTGGAGCGCGCGATGCAGACCTTCTTCGTCGAGATCAAGTGCAAGCTCGGCAAGACCTACGAGGTCGCCAGCGAGCTGGCCGACCGCGAGATCGCCTCCGAAATCTACTCGACCGCAGGCAATTACGACATCCTCGCCAAGTTCCATGTCGGCGCGGATGTCGATATCGGCCATTTCGTCGCCGAGAAGGTGCAATCGATCCCCGAAATCGCGGATACGCACACGATCATCACCTTCAAGGCGTTCTGAGCGGGATCAGGAGCGCGAGAGCGCGAACCGCTGCGCGGAGCCCTCATCCTGAGGAGCGCCGCAGGCGCGTCTCGAAGGATGCTCCAGAAGGCTGACGTGAGCGAACTGGACCATCCTTCGCGACGCCGCTGCGCGGCTCCTCAGGATGAGGGCTGATCGTGGGAGGCGCCGATGCGCCGACCGCCTCGCATTCCGCCACAGCATTATTGCCGCAACGCTTCTTGACGCGCGGGGCGTTTCCGCGCGACCTCGGCGCATCACCTACGCTGGTCGGGAAGCAGACGCGATGAAGAGCACCTTGTCCGCCGATTTGCGCTCGGGCGCGCTGGTCTACCACCGCTCGCCCAAGCCCGGTAAGATCGAGATCCAGGCGACCAAGCCGCTCGGCAACCAGCGCGATCTGGCGCTGGCCTACTCGCCCGGCGTCGCGGCGGCCTGCGAGGCGATCGTCGACGACCCGTCGCAGGCGGCCGAGCTCACCTCCCGCCAGAACCTCGTCGCCGTCATCACCAACGGCACCGCGGTGCTCGGCCTCGGCGATATCGGGCCGCTCGCCTCCAAGCCGGTGATGGAGGGCAAGGCGGTCCTGTTCAAAAAATTCGCGGGAATCGACTGTTTCGACATCGAGGTCGAGCAGAAGAACATCGAGAAGTTCGTCGAAGTCGTCGCGGCGCTGGAGCCGACCTTCGGCGGCATCAATCTCGAGGACATCAAGGGGCCGGAATGCTTCGAGATCGAGGAGCAGCTCAAGGCCCGGATGAACATCCCGGTCTTCCATGACGACCAGCATGGCACCGCGATCATCGTCTCGGCCGCGATCCTCAACGGGCTCGACCTCTCGGGCAAGAAGATCGGCGACGTCAAGATCGTGGTGTCGGGCGCCGGCGCGGCGGCTCTGGCCTGCCTGAACCTGCTGGTCGAGCTCGGCGCGCAGCGCAAGAACATCTGGGTCACCGACCTCGAAGGCGTGGTGCACAAGGGCCGCAACACGTTGATGGACCGCTGGAAGGAGGTCTATGCGCAGGAGACCGACGCCCGCACCCTGAGCGAGGTGATCGATGGGGCCGACGTCTTCCTCGGCCTCTCGGCTGCGGGCGTGCTCAAGCCCGAGATGGCCAAGCGCATGGGGCCAAAGCCGCTGATTTTGGCGCTGGCCAATCCCAATCCCGAAATTACGCCGGAGGACGCGCTGGCGGTGCGGCCCGATGCGATGATCTGCACCGGGCGCTCGGATTATCCCAACCAGGTCAACAACGTCCTCTGCTTTCCCTACATCTTCCGCGGCGCGCTCGATGTGCAGGCGACGACGATCAACGAGGCGATGAAGCTCGCCGCCGTGCGCGCCATCGCGGCGCTGGCGCGGGAGGCGACCTCCGACATCGCCGCGCGCGCCTATGGCGGCGAGGCCTCGACCTTCGGCGCGACCTCGCTCATCCCCAACCCGTTCGACCCGCGCCTGATCCTGCGCATCGCGCCGGCGGTGGCGGAGGCGGCGATGGCGACCGGGGTGGCGCGCAAGCCGCTGATCGACATCGAGGCCTATCGCGAGGATCTGTCGCGCTTCATCTTCCGCTCGGGCTTCATCATGAAGCCGCTCTTCGCGCAGGCGAAGGCGGACCCCAAGCGCGTGATCTATGCCGAGGGCGAGGATGAGCGGGTGTTGCGCGCGGCCCAGGTCGCGCTCGAGGAAGGGCTCGCCATCCCGATCCTGATCGGGCGGCCGAGCGTGATCGAAACGCGCATCCAGCGCTTCGGCCTGTCGATCAGGCCCGGCGTCGATTTCGAGGTCGTCAACCCCGAGGACGATCCGCGCTATCGCGACTATGTCCAGACCTATCTCGACATCGCCGGCCGACGCGGCATCACGCCGGAAGCGGCGCGCTCGCTGGTGCGCACCAACAACACCGTCATCGCGGCGCTGGCCGTGGCGCGCGGCGAGGCCGATGCGCTGATCACCGGGCTCGAAGGGCGCTATCTCTCGCGGCTGCGGCACATCAAGGACATCATCGGGCTTGAGCCGGGGGTGTGCGACATCTCGGCGATGACGCTGATCGTCACCAACAAGGGCGCCTTCTTCCTCGCCGACACGCATGTAAAGGCCGATCCGACGGCGGAAGAGATCGCCGACATGACGATCCTCGCCGCCAGCCACGTCTCGCGCTTCGGCATCGAGCCCAAGATCGCCCTGCTGTCGCATTCCCCGCTGCTGCTGGAAGGGGCGGACCATGCCTTCTACGAGCGGTTCGTGCGCCATGTCTCGCGGCTGACGGACCGGATCACGCTGGCGCTGGCGGGCGCCGTCGATGGCTCCGCGCGGCTGCAATGCCTGATCGCGGTCTGTTTCGCGATGATCTGCCTCGATGTCTCCGACGCCCGCCGCAGGCGTTACGAATTGGCCCTGTCCGACGAGCTGGACCAGCAGATCCTGCCCGATGGCGGCCATCTCAGTCGCAATCCGCGGCTGTTGATCGAGCTGCTGCTGGATCTGCTGCCTCTGCGCGAGACCTTCGCGGCGCGCGGGCTCGAGCCGCCGCGCGGCGTCCTCATGGCGATCGAGCGGATGATGCCGCATCTGCGGCTGTTCCGGCATGGCGACGGGGCGCTGGCCCTGTTCAACGGCATGGGCACGACGCCGCCCGATCTGATGGCGACCCTGGCCGCCTATGACGATGCGCGCGCCAGGCCGATCGAACAGGCGATCTATTCGGGCTACAGCCGGCTGAGCTGCGGGCGCAGCCTCGTCATCGTCGATGCCGGAGCGCCGCCGCGCGGCGCCTATTCGGTCGAGGCGCATGCCGGCTGCCTCTCCTTCGAGTTCTCCAGCGGCGCCAGCCGGATCGTCGTCAATTGCGGCGCCAGCCGTTTCGGCCCGCCGGAGCTGCGCGAGGCCGCGCGGACCACGCCGGCCCATTCCACCGTCACCCTCGCGGATCGCTCGAGCGCGAATTTCGGCCTGGTGCTGGGGGAGATGCGCATCGTCTCGGGGCCTGGCGACGTGCGCGCCGCCCGCCAGGAGACGCAAGCCGGCCAGGAATGGGTCGGCAGCCATGACGGCTACAAGCGCAGCCTCGGCGCCATTCATACGCGCCGGCTGCTGTTGTCGGCCGACGGAACCGCGCTGTCCGGCGAGGATGAGATCGCGCTCGTCCACAGCCGGGACAGCCTGCCGGCGACGCTGCGCTTCCACCTCCACCCCGGCGTCAGACCCGGTCTCGACGCCGACGAGACGGGCGCGCGGCTCGTCCTGCAGAATGGCGAGGTATGGGCCTTCGAAGCGCCGGGCATGCCGGTCGCGATCGAGGAAAGCCTGTTCCTGGCCGCCGCCGACGGGCGCCGCCGCAGCGAGCAGCTCGTCGTCGAAATCGACGCAGCCAAGCAGCACCAGGTGCATTGGCGCTTCCGGCGGATCGAAACGGCTCCCGCGCGATCGCTCGCCCGGGCCGATCGGCAGGCCGCGGAGCCTGGGACCGATCCGGACGCCTGAGCCAGGCTCGGGAGTTCTGCGGCGCCCGCGACTTTGCTTTGCGCAGCGCAGCATGGTAGCCCGCGCGCAAGCCCTTCCTGATCGCAAGCCCGGACCCTCCCGATGCCGACAGAGCTTCGCCGCGTCGAACGCGCGCTCCTTTCCGTCTCCGACAAGACCGGGCTGATCGATTTCGCCCGCGCCTTGCACGCGCAGGGCGTCGCCCTGGTCTCGACCGGCGGCACGGCCAAGGCCCTGAGCGCAGCCGGCCTGCCGGTCTCGGACGTCTCCGATCTCACCGGCTTCCCCGAAATGATGGATGGCCGCGTCAAAACCCTGCACCCCAAGGTGCATGGCGGGCTGCTCGCCGTGCGTTCCGACCCCGAGCACCAGGCCTCGATGATCGGTCATGGCATCGCGCCGATCGATCTGCTCGTCGTCAATCTCTACCCGTTCGAGGCGACCGTAGCCGCAGGCAAGGGCTATGACGACTGCATCGAGAACATCGACATCGGCGGCCCGGCGATGATCCGCGCGGCGGCCAAGAACCATCACGACGTCGCCGTGGTGGTCGATGGCGGCGACTACGCCGCCATTCTGGCGGAGCTTTCGGCGCATCAGGGCAAGACGACGCTGACTTTGCGCCGCAAGCTGGCGCAGAAGGCCTATGCCCGCACCGCCGCTTACGACGCTGCGATCTCGAACTGGTTCGCCGACCAGCTCGGCGAGACCGCCCCGGCCTATCGCGCGCTCGGCGGAGCGCTGGCCGAGCCGCTGCGCTATGGCGAGAACCCGCATCAATGGGCGGCGTTCTACCGGACGCCGGAAGCGCGACCGGGTGTCTCGACCGCGCGCCAGGTCCAGGGCAAGCAGCTGTCCTACAACAACATCAACGACACCGACGCCGCTTTCGAATGCGTCGCCGAGTTCGATCCGGCGACATCGGCCGCCTGCGTCATCGTCAAGCACGCCAACCCCTGCGGCGTCGCCACCGGCGGCTCGCTGCTGGCCGCCTATGAGCGCGCGCTCGCCTGCGATCCGGTTTCGGCCTTCGGCGGCATCGTCGCGCTCAACCGCCGGCTCGATGCGCAGGCCGCGCGCAAGATCGTCGAGGTCTTCACCGAGGTGATCATCGCCCCCGACGCCGACGAGGAAGCGATCGCCCTGATCGCCGCCAAGAAGAACCTGCGCCTGCTGCTCACCGGCGGGCTCCCGGATATGCGCAAGGGCGGGCTGTCGCTGCGCACCGTCTCCGGCGGCTTCCTGGCGCAGGCCCGCGACAGCGCCGTCGTCGACGACATGGAGCTGAAGGTCGTCACGGCGCGAAAGCCCAGCGAAACCGAGCTCGCCGATCTGCGCTTCGCCTTTCGCGTCGCCAAGCACGTCAAGTCCAACGCCATCGTCTATGTGAAGGACGGCGCCACCGTCGGCATCGGCGCCGGCCAGATGAGCCGCGTCGATTCCTCCCGCATCGCCGCCTGGAAAGCCGCGGAAGCGGCCAAGGCGGCGGGCCTCCCCGAGACCCTGGCGAAAGG
>JBKBRD010000145.1:0-7872 GCA_046292405.1 Allobosea sp.
AGGGCGTGTTTCGCCTGCCGCTCGACCGGGTGCAGGTGGCGAGCCCCGATGTCGGCGGCGGCTTCGGCATGAAGAACGTCACCTATCCCGAATACGCGCTGGTGCTCGTCGCAGCGCAGCGGCTCGGGCGGCCGGTGCGCTGGATGGCCGACCGGCTGGAGGAGTTCACAAGCGGGGCGCATGCCCGCGACAATGTCTCGACGGCGCGGCTGGCGCTCGACCGGAAAGGGCGCTTTCTCGCGCTCTCCGTGCGGACGCTCGGCAATGTCGGGGCTTATGTCTCCTCGCTCGGGCCGGGCAGCGCCACCAATGCGCCCTCGACGGCGATGGGCGGGATTTATGTCATCCCCGCCATGCGCATGGAGGTGCGCGGCGTCTTCACCAACTCGGCGCCGATCGACGCCTATCGCGGCGCGGGCAAGCCGGAGGCGAATTATGTGCTGGAGCGGCTGATCGACGAGGCCGCGCTGTTGCTGAAACGCGATCCGGCAGAGCTGAGAAAACTGAATCTCATCAAGCGCTTTCCGCATCGCACCGCCTTCGGCACGGTGATCGATTGCGGGGGCTTCGAGGCCAATCTCGACCGCGTGCTCGTCGCGGCCGACCGAGCGGGGTTTCCGGCCCGGCGTCGCGAGGCGCGCAAGCGCGGGCGGCTGCGCGGTTTCGGCATCGGCTGCTTTCTCGAAACCTCGCGCGGCCCGCCCAATGAGGAGGCCTGGCTGACCGTGCGCCCCGACGGGACGATCGACATGGCGGTCGGCACCCAGTCGAACGGGCAGGGTCACGAGACCAGCTTCGCGCAGGTGCTGGCGCAGCGGCTCGGCCTGCCGGTCGAAAGCTTCACTTTGGTGCAGGCCGACACGGAACGGGTGCCGCGCGGCGGCGGGCATGGCGGAGCGCGGTCGCTGCATCTGGGCGGCGGCGCGCTGGTGCTCGCGGCCGAGCAGCTGGTGGCGCATGCGCTGCCGGTGGCGGCGCAACTGTTGCAGGTCAGGCCCGAGGCGCTGGCCTTCGCCGGGGGGCGCTTCGTCTCGACGGCTGAGCCGGTGCGGGAGATCGGGCTGCTCGACGTGGCGGCCCATGTCAGGGAAAGCACGGGCGCGCCCCTCGCCAGCCATGGCGACAATCGCTGCGACCTCATCACCTTTCCCAACGGCGCGCAGGTCGCGGAAGTCGAGATCGATCCCGAGACCGGGCAGGTCGCGCTGCTGCGCTACGTCGCGGTCGATGATTACGGCACGTTGGTCAATCCGCTGCTGACCGAGGCGCAGGTCCATGGCGGGCTGGCGCAGGGCATCGGCCAGGCGCTGATGGAGCAGGCCGCCTACGACCCGGATTCCGGCCAGCTGCTGAGCGCAAGCTTCATGGACTACGCGCTGCCGCGCGCTGATGATTTGCCGGCTTTTGAACTCGAGATGGTCGAGATCCCGACGCAAGCCAATCCGCTGGGCGCCAAGGGCAGCGGCCAGGCCGGCTGCATCGGCGCGCCGCAGACGGTGATGCACGGCATTCTGGACGCGCTGCGGCCGCTCGGCGTCAGCCATATCGACATGCCGGCGACGCCGGCGCGCATCTGGCATGCGATCCAGGCGGCGCGCGCGGCCGGCGCTTAAGCGCCTCTTATTGAAGCGGAGAGAAGAAGGCCGGTTTCACGATCCGGTTTTCCATCTTTTCAATATACGCACGCGTTTTAGGAATGAACGCCAGCCAGTCCGGGTCAGCGTACAGGCGCTCTCGTTTGTCCTTGCGATCCTGCTGGCTGTCATAACGCCAGATCATCATGACCTGGTTGAGCTCGCCGATGTCGGAGTGGAACCAGGCGACGGATGGGCCGAGATAACGACAGTGAATATCATGCCCTTCGGCATGGTAGAGGCGCAGATATTCCTGCAGCAGCCCGACCTTGATCGTGTAGGTCCGCATCTCGAAAATCGCCATCAGCCCCTCCGGTCACGGCGCTGTGACGCGCCGCCGTGACCGTCGGGCAGAGAGGCGGGCGCGTCAATGCGCCCGGCCGAGCTACATCAGCACGATCAGCGAGCGCGGCACGAGGTTGAGCACGTCGTCGGCCTCGAGCCCCATGCGGCCCTCATCCGATTGCGGCCCGGTCTCGGTGTCGAGCACCACCGACCAGCGTCCGGCCTTCACGCGCGGCGGCAGCTTGAAGGGTACGTCGCCGTCGAAGCTGTTGAACAGGATCAGCGCTTCGTCCCCGCCGGATTCGACATCCGGCATGTGCAGCAGCAGGCCGATGGCGCGCAGGCCGGCATCGTCCCAATGCTCTTCCTGCTGCTCGCCGCCGGCGGGGTTGATCCAGCGCAGCACGCAGCCGTCGCGGAAGCTGGCGCGGCGGAAGATCGGGTGGTCGGCCCGGAGTTTGGCGACGCGGCGGACGAAACCGGTCAGCGCCCTGTCGCGGTCGGTCAGCTTGTCCCAGTTGATCCAGGAGAGCGGGTTATCCTGGCAGTAGACGTTGTTGTTGCCGTCATGGCTGTGGCCGAGCTCGTCGCCCGCCAGCAGCATCGGCGTGCCATGCGAGAGCAGCAGCGTCGCCAGCAGGTTGCGCTTCTGCCGCTCGCGGGCGGCGATGATGCCTTCATCGTCGGTCGGCCCCTCAACGCCGAAGTTGAAGGACAGGTTGTGGCCGTGGCCATCCTTGTTGTCCTCGCCATTGGCGTCATTGTGCTTCTCGTTATAGGAAACGAGATCGTTGAGGCAGAAGCCGTCATGGGCGGTGACGAAATTGACCGTCGCCCAGGGCCGCCTTCCGCGCAGATCGTAGACATCGCCCGATCCGGTGATGCGGGCGGCGAGATCGCGCACGATGCCCTCCTCGCCCTTCCAGTAGCCGCGGATGGTGTCGCGATATTTGTCGTTCCATTCCGCCCAACCGGGCGGGAATCCGCCGACCTGATAGCCGCCCGGGCCGATATCCCAGGGCTCGCCGATCAGCTTGACCCGGCGCAGGACGGGATCCTGGCCGATTGCGTCGAAAAAGCCGCCGCGCTGGTCGAAGCCATGCGGCTCGCGGCCGAGAATCGTGCCGAGATCGAAGCGGAAGCCGTCGACCTCCATGACCTCGACCCAGTAGCGCAGCGAATCCAGAACCATCTGCAGCACGCGGGGATGGCTGGTGTTGACGGTGTTCCCGGTGCCGGTGTCGTTGATGTAGAAGCGCGCCTCCTCCGGCATCGTCCGGTAATAGGAGAAGTTGTCGATGCCCTTGAAGGAGAGGGTGGGGCCGAGCTCGTTGCCCTCGGCGGTGTGATTGTAGACGACGTCGAGAATGACCTCGAGCCCGGCGTCGTGGAAGCGGCGGACCATGTCGCGGAAGGAGCGCAGCCCGGCCGCGCCCTTGTAGCGCGCCTTGGGCGCGAAGAAGCCGATGGTGTTGTAGCCCCAGTAGTTGGAGAGGCCCTTTTCCAGGAGGTGGTGGTCGTCGCAGAAGGCGTGGACCGGCAGCAGCTCGACCGAGGTGACGCCCAGGCTCTTGACGTAGTCGACGATCGCCTGTTCGCCGAGACCGTCGAAGGTGCCGCGCATCGCCTCGGGCACGGCCGGGTGCAACTTGGTGAAGCCGCGCACATGCGTCTCGTAGAAGACGGTGCGATCCCAGGACACGCGCGGGCCGGGCGGGGGGGCGGTTTCGGAGGCGATGTCGGTGACGACGCATTTCGGCATGAAGGGTGCGCTGTCGAGCGTGCTGAAGCTGAGGTCGCGGTCTTCGCCGCCATCCACCTCATAGCCGTAATGGGCGGGGTTCCAGGTCAGCTCGCCGGCGAAATCGCGCGCATAGGGGTCGAGCAGCAGCTTGTGGGCGTTGAAGCGATGGCCCTCTTCGGGGGCGAAACGGCCATGAACGCGATATCCGTAGAGCTGGCCCGGCTTCACGCCGGGCAGGTAGCCGTGCCAGATCTCGTTGGTGTATTCGGGCAGCGGAATGCGGGCGATCTCGGTCTTGCCGTCAGGCGAGAACAGGCAGAGATCGACGCCATCCGCCCAGCTCGAGAACAGCGCGAAATTCGTGCCCTGTCCGTCATAGGTTGCGCCCAGGTCATGCGGATGGCCGGCCTCGATGGCAAAGGCCGCGGCGCTCGTCTTGTCGTGCATCGTGTGTTTCCCGGACGGGCCGGGGCGAGGCGACGGGTCATTCCGCGCTCCTGCCGCCGATGCCATCAATGTGCGGATGCACAACGTGTCGCGCCGCGCCGTGTTCCCCGGTCGCGGCTGCGACACTCAGCCCGAAGCCTGCGGCTTGCGACGGGCCGGGGCGCGCGGCTTCTTGCTCGCGGCGTCCGGCTTTCCGGCAGGCTCCTGCTTGCCAGCGGGCTGTTTGGCGGCCTGCTTGCCTGGCGGGGGCGCCGCCGCCATCTGCTCTTCCGCACGCCGCCAATGCTCGGCGTCGCGCCCGTGCGGGCGGCCTTCGGCCTCCCAAATCGCATGAGCGGCCTCACGCACGCGCTGCTCCCGGTTCATCGTCTCGTCCTCCTGATGCTTGCGATCAACTGCAATGCCGGGCGCCGGTTCCCGCCGCGCGACCGGCGCGACGCTCCGACCCGACGCATTGAAGATGCACGCGCCGCGCGAGGCAACCCCGTGAGCCCGCGCCAGAATACGCTGCGCGTGACCTGGACGAGCGGCCATATGGCCTGTGTGCGCCCGCCGGGCTCAGCGCGCCAGCAGGCCCAGCGCGCGCTCGATGCGGGAGCAGCCGGCGCGGGCGCGCGATTTCTGAAAGCAGCGCTGCAGCTTGCCGCTGGCGTACGAGGCGACGACGATGGCGTGGACATAGCTCTTGCGCACCACGCTCGGCGTGTTGACCAGCCGCTCGGAAATGGCGCGCATGATGTCGGACAACTGCCGCTTGCGGCCGGTCTCCGTGGTCGCCGCTTCGCCGGCCAGGAGCAGTTCGGCGGCCGCCGCATTGGCGGCGAGCATCCGCAGATCCTTGCTGCTGATCGGCAGCCCCGAGACGCTCTTGAGATAGGCGTTGATCTCGCTCGCGGTAATCGCTGCGATGGCGCCATCCTCGCGGCGGTACTGGAACAGGCGCGGGCCGGGCAGGCTCGCCAGCCGCTTGAGCGCGCGCGCCAGAGCGGGGTCGCTATGGGCGCAGGCGATGTCCTTTCCGGCCTTGCCGCGGAAGGCGAGTTCGATCCTGTCGCCGGTCACCGAGACATGGCGCTTCAGCAGGGTCGATGCGCCATGACTGCCATTGGCCTTGGCGTAGCTCTCATTGCCGACGCGGATATGGCAGCTGTCGATGATGCTGGCGGCGCAGGCCAGCGCCTTGGCGCGCGAGAGGTGGCGATCGCGCAGATCCCGCGCGACGGCGGCGCGCATGCGCGGCAACCCGTCGATCAGCCGTTGCAACCGGGCGAGCTTCCTGCGCTCGCGCACCTTCTCCCATTCGGGATGATAGCGGTGCTGGACCCGGCCTGCTTCATCGAGCCCCACCGCCTGGAGATGCGCGCGCGGATCGGCGGCGATGCGAACCTCGCCATAGGCGGGCGGGATGGCGAGCGAGCGAATGCGCGCCAGGGTTTCCGCATCGGCGACGCGCCGCCCTTCGCCGTCGAGATAGATGAAGCCCTTGCCGGCCTTGCGGCGGCGAATGGAGAGGTCGCTCGCCTTGGCCCGGCGCAGGCGTAGGGGGCGGGACGCGGTGGCGGCCATGGCTCAGCTCTTCCGGTAAAAGACGGACAGGGTGGCGATCTCGATGCCGAGCTTGGTGACCGAGGCGCGCGCGACCAGCGTTTCCGGATCCTGCAGCCAGAACCAGTCGTCGAAGCCGAGCATCGACTCGGAGCCGTCCTTGGCCGGAACGTTGCGACTGTAGCGCCAGTGAAAGGCGTTGCCGGCCTGTTCCCCCTCCGCGACGTCCTCGATGCGGGTCTCGCGACCCTCGTAGCGGTCGTCGTCGCGCTTCAGGATGGTCCAGTCGAGCCGGTCGATCTGGCCGTCGTCGAAGCGATAGGTTTCGGTCAGGCTCAAGCTGCGGCTGGCTTCGTCGAAGCTGCCTTCGGCCGCAATGCGGAACTGCCGCTGCAGCGCGCCAAAACGGCTTTGCATGATGCCCCAGCCGATGCTCGATCCGCTGAAGTAGCGTTCCAGCAGAAGTGTCGGCTTGCGGCCTTCGAAATCCTCGATCTTCACGGCAAACCCTCCGCCTCCGACGCGTATCGCAACGCGGTCTCGGAGCCGGCGGTTCCATCAGTGGCCGAGGTCGAGGATATCGCGAGCCGGCGGCGGGCGACCGGCTCAGCCGTCGCGGTTTAGGGCCGGCCGGCGACCGAAAGTCCTTCGACGCCGTGGCGGGCGATCAACGCCGCCACGAAGCCGCTCGTGATGGCGGCCTCGACGAAGCGCGACATATAGGGCTGCGCCGCCGCATGGCGGATGGGCGCGCCCAGCGCCTGCTGCACCGCCATGTAGCGGCCTTCTAGCAGGCGCGAGCCCGGTATCGCCGCGAGATCCTTGACGAGCCGCGGCAGCAAGCCGGCCAGCGCTTCGAGCCCGCGAGCCCGGAACACCTCCGCCGCCTCGTCGATCGTGCCGGTGCGCACGAGTTCGGCGCGGTGGATATTGCGGTCGAGCCAGAGCCCATAGGCGGTGCGGTCGGTCACGGCGATGCGGACGCCCGGCTTGTCGACATCGGCAATCGTCGCCAGCGGCGAGCCGGCGGGCACGAGATAGGTCGCCTCGATTTCGGCATAGGCCGGGGTGAAGCTGATCACGGCGGCGCGCTGCGGTTCGGCGCCCAGCAGGGCGATGTCCCATTCATCCGCCGCCGCGGCGTCGGCCACCAACCCTGGCGAGGCGTAGGCGACATAGCGCACCGGCACGTCGAGCAGGTCGGCGAAGGCCCGCGCCATGTCGGGCGAGACGCCGACCGGTTCCCCTGACGCGCTGCGCCCGGTGACGAGCAGGAAATTCGACAGGTTGATGCCGGCGCGCAGCACGCCGCCGGGCGCAAGCTGCGCGACCACCTCCGGCGGAGGCGGGCCGATCATCGCGCGCAGCGTCTGCGTGTCCAAGGCTCTATTCTCCTGCTTCAGGCGACGCTGTCCTGCGCCTGCACCGGCTCGCCGCGCGAAACCCGCTCGATATTGCCGTACATCTGCAGCACGGTCTTGTCGAAATTATCCGCCGCGATGGCGGCGAGATGCGGCGTCACCACGAGGTTGTCGAGCGTCAGCAACGGGGAATCGGCCGGCAGCGGCTCGACCGAGAAGACATCCATGGCCGCGCCGGCGATGCGCCTGGCCTGCAGAGCGGCGAGCAGGTCGCTCTCGACCACGACGCCGCCGCGCGCGACATTGACGAGCACCGCCGTCGGTTTCATCTGCGCGAAGGCGGCTGCGTCGATCAACCCTGTGGTCTGCGGCGTCAGCGGGCAGTTGAGGGTGATGACGTCGGCCTGCGCCAGGATGTCGGGCAGCGTGGCGTAGCGCGCGCCATGGGCGGCCTCCTCCGCCGGACTCAGCGGGGTGCGCTTGTTGTAGAGGATGGTGCAGCCGAAGCCGCGCAGCAGCCTGGCGACATTCTGGCCGATGGCGCCGAAGCCGACGATGCCGACAGTCTTGCCCGAGAGCATGAAGGTCTCGCCCGGCAGCCGGCCGCCGCGCCACTCGCCCTGCTTCAGCTCGGCATGGCCATAGGCGATGAAGCGCAGCGCCGCGAGCGTGAGCCCGAGGGTGAATTCGGCGACCGGCACGGCGTTGCTGCCGGTGGTGCGGGCTACCGCGATGCCGCAGGCGCGGGCCGCCTCGACATCGAGATTATCGACGCCGACGCCCCATTTATGCAGCAGCTTCAGCCGCTTGGCCGCGCGCAGCACCTCGCCGCCGACGCCGACCTGGCCGGAGATCG